>JALOTJ010000137.1 GCA_025457965.1 Spirochaetota bacterium
CGAAAAGGGGCTCAGGGCTGTCTCAGTACGCGTTATATAACACGGCTGCTGTAATGAGGCAACAAAACCCTGGTTTTCCCAAAAATCAGGGTTTTTTTCCGCCTCGAAGCCTGAACCGTTGGTTCGAATAGATTTTCAATAGGAGGTTTGTGTGGCGAAAAAAACCAGGGGATTTAAAAGCGAAAAAAGAAAGAAAGAAGTCGCCCGTCAGAAGAAGCAGGAAGAAAAGCGTCTCCGACGCCTGAACAAGGGGCCGGATGGCGAAGACCTCCCCGAGGGTTCCGAACCCGGTGACGAGGTCACCGACGATGCCGTTGAAGGAATTACGGAAGATGCCGCCGAAGGAGTTGTGAAAGAAGCCGGCGAATCTGAAGCCGCGGATGGAGAGGCGGTCGCGGAGAGGGAAGACGCGTAGGGCCGCGTTGCCGCGGCCCCCGGTTTGACGACCGTCGGACCTGTTTACCGTATTATCTCATTTATCAGCTTGCCGAGTGTCTGGTCGTGGGTGTGGATGGTCTTCTGGTTGGCTTCGTAGCTTCGCTGGACCTCGATCATGTCCACCATCTCGCGAACGGCGCTCACGTTCGATTTTTCCAGAAAACCCTGAATTACCTTTATCTCACCCGGAGGAAGCGCGGGACCGGAGAATTCCGTCTCGCGGTACAGGGTGCCGCCTTCCTTTTTAAGCTCGCGGACATTTTCGAAGTCGGCGAGTTTGAGCCGGTCGATTACCACGGGCTGGGCCCAGTCGTTGCTGGCCATGCTCACCAGGTCGCGCGGATCGAGCGACATGTTAGCGTTGACGGTCACCTCGCCCCGTTCGTTTATGATGAAATTATTCTCCTGCACCCGGATGGGCCCGTTTTCCCCCATGAGGGGATAGCCGGTGTGGGTGACGATGACGCCTTCCTGGTTGATGGTGAACGCCCCGTCGCGCGTGTAACGCTCGCCGCGCTCGGTGTTTACCGTGAAAAAGCCCCGTCCCTCGAGCGCGATGTCTAGATTGTTCTCGGTGCGCTGCAGGGAGCCCTGGTCGAACTGGGTGTACACCTCGTTGACCTCCACGCCGGTGCCGAGCTTTCCGACAAGGGGCATGGTGTCGTAGGAGCCGGCGGGCGTGATGCCGAGTCCGTCGTCGTTGATGCGCCGTATGAGCATGTCCGGAAAGGACTTGAAGAGCGTGAGGTCCTTTTTGAAGCCGGTCTGGTCGACGTTGGCCAGGTTGTTCGCGACGACGTCCATGCGCGCCTGCTGGGCGATCATTCCCGTGGCGCCGGTATAGATTCCTCTGAGCATATCAGGGCTTTCCTCCTTCCTCCCTGATAATATCGGCACCCAGCGGGGATAACTTTTCAGATAATTTTTCATAGCCGCGGTCCGAGTGGTAGATGCGGCGGATCTCGGTGCCGTTTTCCGCGGCGAGCGCCGCGAGCACCAGCGCCGCCCCGGCGCGCAGGTCCGACATCATGACCGTGGCCGAGGTGAGCCGTTGTACGCCCTTTACCACGGCGACGTTGCCCTCCAGCGTAACGTCCGCCCCCATACGGCGGAGCTCTCCGACATGCGTAAAACGGTTTTCGAAGATAGTCTCGATAATGACGCTGATGCCCGGCAGCGTGGTCATGAGCGCCATCATGGGCGCCTGGAGGTCGGTGGGAAAACCCGGATGGGGCTGAGTGCGCACGATGGTGCCCCTTAGGCTTTTCCCGGGGCGGATTCGTACGGTGTCCTTTTTGGTGTCGATGATGAAACCTATATCGCCGAGGGTGGTTGTAAGCGCCTCGATATCCCCCGGCGCCGCCTTTGTGATGGTTACATCGCCCCTCGTTATCGCCCCGGCCAGCAGGTAGGTGCCGGCCTCTATGCGGTCGGGCATTACGGTATAGCCGGTCGGCGTTAGCTTTTTGACGCCTTCGATCGCGATGCGCTCGGTGCCGAGCCCCTTGATCTTCGCGCCCATTTTAATGAGGAAATTTCCGAGATCGACGATGTCCGGCTCCATGGCGCAGTTTTCGAGCACGGTGGCGCCTTTCGCGAGCACCGCGCCCATCATGAGGTTGGCCGTCGCGCCGACGGAAACCTGCCGCATGGGAAACTGGGCCCCGGCGAGACGTCCGGCGCGCGCCTTGATGTAGCCGTGCTCGATGTTGATCTTCGCCCCCATGGCCTCGAAACCGGAGAGGTGGATGTCGACCGGCCGCTCGCCGATAGCGCAACCGCCGGGAAGCGACACGTCCGCCTCGCCGCAACGCGCCAGCAGCGGCCCCATTACATATACCGACGCCCGCATGGTCTTCACCAGGTCGTAGGGGACCTCGGCGTTGCAGAGGGATCTGACGCCGATCTTCAGCGTGTTTTTCGCTGTGTCGAATTCGCATTTCGCGCCGAGGTACTCAATGACCCTGATGATGGTTTTGATGTCCATGAGGTTCGGTACGTTTTTGAGCACCGTTTCTCCCTCGGCCAGGAGGCTCGCGACGATGATCGGGAGCGCCGCGTTCTTGGCGCCCGATATTGGCACTTCCCCCTTCAGTTTTTTTCCGCCCTTGATCCGGTAAATATCCATTGTCCTGCCTTAAAATTTCCCTTTCTTGATATCGTTGATGTCGTCGAGCTTCTTCTTGATGTCGTACACCTCTCTGCCGAGGTTTTTAATGGTGCCCATCGCCTTCGTTCCCCCGAAGAGGACGACGAGAATGAGCACGATGATGACGAGTTCCCACATTCCGGGCATCGGCTTCCTCCAGTGTGCGCGGCCCCGGCCGCGCTGTGTGTGCGGGTGGTTTCAGGTGGCCGAACGGCCGTCTCCCGCCAACGGCCGATATATCCGTCCGAGGCGGGCTTTTGTCAAATGAAAAAGGCCGGATTGAGTGGAGCCGTTTATTTATATCGGATCACGCTGCCGCGGACGTGGATGATGTCAATGCTCCCCAGTACCCAGTGCTGGCGCTCCCGCCATGTGCGCACGAAGATGAGATTATCGCCTCCCTTTGCGGCGACAGCCTCCTCTATGGCCTTTTCCCGGTCGGCCCGGGGGGTGACCGGGAAAAACCAGAAAAGCCGGAAGGAGCTGTGCTGTCCCTCTCCCTCGCCCAGTACCTCGTAATCCATGGTTTCCATGGGCCGGGCGCTGGTCGTTACGTCGGCCAGGTTGGTCCGCACGCTCAGGCAGCCCGCGTGTGCAACGATCCCAGCGAAAAGCAGTGTGGCTGCGATGACCCGTTTCACCGAAAAGAGAATCCCCCTATTTTTTCCGCGCATCTTTTTTCTCCGTTGGGATGAATTTTATCACCTCGCCCCGGACACTCACCGTGGTGACGCTGAAGAGGACGAACCACAGGGTCCGTTCGCGGCAGGTCACCTCGACCATGGCGTCGCCTCTCTTTTTACGAATGGCCTCGTCGAACGCGCTGTCGACATCGGGCCTGCCGCGCATCCAGAGACCGAGGAACGACCATGTCGAGGAGCTCCCGCTGGAGAGGCCCAGGTTTTCGTACTTAGTCGTTTCGCCGACCGGCACCGTGGATTTCAGCATGGGTACCGGTGTGCTGACGCATGATGAAAACAGCAGTGCGCCGATGAGCGCGATGGCTGCCGTGCTATGTTTTTTGTTGTGCATTGCGTGCTCCTTTTTCATCGTATGCGCGGATGGGTATCCGCGCGTTCTCGTGTCCGCTGAGGGCGCGGATACTCGCTGTGGGCGCGGATGGTATCCGCGCTTTCACACAGCCATCGCCCTGGGGTGTGGATGCTCGCCGTAGGTGCGGATGAGTACCCACCGTGGGCGCGGATTCGAATCCGCGCTTTCTGGTAGAGAAGGCATATCTGCGCTTTCAGAACTTCACCTCTACGCCGAAGTTGGGGATGATGGTAAGCCCCTCGCTTTCCACGATTTTTGGATTGCTGTCGCTGTACGTATAGCGGTAGTCCCATTCCACGGTGGTTTTAGGACGGCGGTTGTAGACGTTGATGATCTCGATATACCATGAAACGTACCCCCACGAATGGTTAATCTTATACGTGTAGCGAAGGTCCAGGCGGTGGTCGGCCTCGAAGCGCTTGCTGTTGGGTGTGCCGTATATCGGCACATATCGGTCATTACCGGTAGCTATGAAATAATTTCCGTCATAATTGGCGCCTACGATGGGGTAATACGGCATCGATGTGTAATACTGGAACTTGCCGCTTAACTGATGGCGGTTGTGCCGGTAGCCCAGCACCAGCTTGAAGGCGTGCTCCTGCTCGTAGTCCGAGTCGATGTAGGTGTCTCCCCAGAGGTCGCCCGCCAGGTTCGTGGGAACACCGTCGTACCCGTCCTCGGTGGGCAGGCCCGATTTGTACTTGGACTGCGTGTAGGTGTAATTTGCCCATCCAAAGATGCCGTTCTGGTCTTCGCGCAGGTCCTTTTTGATCAGCACCTCGAAGCCGTAGGCTTTAAGTTTCCCGCTGGTCAGGCCTTCGAGAAATTCCCCTTCGCTCGTATCGTGGGGATAGGACTCGGCCAGGTTCCAGTAATTGTTATAGAATCCTTCCATCTTGACCGTCCACATGCCGATGGCCTGTTCGATGCCGGCGACCCGGTGCAGGGCCTTTTCCGATTCGAGTTCCTCGCCGATCTTCGCTATATGGGGCAGCACGTCGAAGAGGTTCGGGTTGGTCTGGAAGAAATAGCTGTATTTCCCCGCGGCCACCGACAGTGTGGTGCGGGTGGGGAACTCGTAACTCAGCATTCCCCTCGGGTCGCTGGTCAGCTCCCTCGAGCGGTCCAGGTACTCGGCGCGATAGCCGGGGACGAAGGTGAGGCCGCCGACCGTAAGCTTCGCCTCTATGTATCCGCCGACGGTCTGATTGGTGGTGTTTTCATCAAGCAGGATCGGTGAAAACTGATCGGGGTCTGCAGGATCGAAACCGTCATTCAGGGCGTTGTTCTGCAGGGTTTTACCCCGGGCCATAAAATGATACACCGTGTACTCGGGCCCGCCGCGGAGCTCCAGCACCTTTTCCACAAGCTGGAATTTCAGGCGATCCTTAAGACCGAAAACGTAGGGTAGCGAAGTTACGTTGACGTCCTTCCATACCGGGGCCACCTCGTCGGATGGGAGGTCAAGATAGGTATAGGATTTCGTCATGGAGCCGTAGGCGATGAGCCGGTTGGAAATTCGGTCATTCGGCTGCCAGGTGTAATACAGGCCCTGGCCATGGGCCATTTTATCGGTTTTGAAGCTGAAGCCCTTGAGCAGGGGGTCATCACCATCCTCTAACTCGCCGCTTTCCGTGAAGACAAAGTAGTCCTTACTTCCCATGAAAAGCATGGTGATGGAGTGTTTGCTGTTGAGAAAGTATTTACCCTTTACCTGGTAGTCCCAGTAGTCCGGGACGCTTTCCAGCTTGTCCCCGGTGATCAGATAATACATCGTGGGCACCAGCAGTGAAAGGTAGCCGTAGCG
>JALOTJ010000056.1 GCA_025457965.1 Spirochaetota bacterium
AATCCACGGGGGCCGGCCGCCGGCACGGAGCGCGTGATGCGGGGGGGCGCGTGGTCAAGCGGCGCCGACGACCTGCGCTCGGCGACGCGATCGAGCGAATCGCCCGCCAGCCGCTACAGCAGCATCGGCTTTCGTGTCGTCATCGAACAGCGCAGATAATCCGTACCACCGTGGCCATGCATCGTCATCAGCAAGAAGTGCTCGCCGAACTCCGCGCAATCCACCGCGCAATCCGCTTCGACATCGAGCGCCAGCTCGCGCACTTCAAGACCGTCTGGCGCGACGGCACCGACGAGGACATCTTCTGCGAGCTGGTCTTCTGCCTTTTCACACCGCAGTCGTCGGCCCATCGCTGCTGGAGCGCCGTGGAAATACTGAAGGCGAACGACCTGGTCTTCCGCGGCCGTTGCGAGGAGATCAGCGGACGGATCAACATGGTGCGCTTCAGGAACAACAAGGCTTCATACCTGGTAAAAGCCCGCGAACAATTCAGCGACAACGGAAAAATGAGGATCAAAAGCATCCTCGACTCACAGCCCGACGTCTTCCAGCGCAGGAATTTCCTTGCCTCTAAGGTCAAGGGGATGGGCTGGAAAGAAGCGAGCCACTTCCTGCGCAACACGGGTTTCGGGGCGAATCTCGCCATCCTCGACCGTCACGTTTTGAAAAATCTTGTTTTACTGGACGTTATTCCCGGAATCCCCCGCTCGCTTACATCCCGGCGATACTTCGAAATTGAGGACCGAATGCGCGCCTTCGCGAAGGAAATCCGCATCCCGCTCGCTCATCTCGATTTCGTTCTGTGGTACAGGGAAGCGGGAGACGTCTTTAAATGAACCGGTCGGACCGTTCGGCCTGACCACATCCTTCAAGGATTTTATTTTTTAGGCCCGTTCTCAATATTTTTGTTTACACTCGAATCGACAAAAGTATACTTTGGTCGCTTTCAAAGCACGGGGCGTAGCGCAGTCCGGTTAGCGCACATGACTGGGGGTCATGGGGTCGGAGGTTCAAATCCTCTCGCCCCGAAGCTTGGAGTTTAATTTTCGCATCGCAAGGGAGAGCGTCTCTCTGATGGAGAGTGACTGTAATATACCACTGCCGTCGTTGACCGGAAGAGAGAAATCCCGCCATACCAGCGCCGTGCCGCGGTTTTTGCACAGACCTTCCGCAGTCATCGCGACCACGGCCGCGTCATCGTGTCTACGTGTCGCGTTCAAGGAAACCTTGGAAGTTGGAATCCGCCGTCATATCCGGAAATGAAGGTACGGTTCGCCGTGCCCGGCGGATTTCCGGGCGCCGATTATTACGGCCTGAATGAGAATATTTCTCTTTTTGTGATAGACTGAGTTCATCGGGGGAGGCAATCGGACAAATGATTTTAGAAAACTATCTTGATAAAACGCAGGTTTTCTTCCTGAAGAACACTGAAAAGCAGATGGTCATCAAAGAGATGCTCCAGCGCCTTGAAAAGCTGGGGCGCATCGAGCATTCGGACCGTTATTACGCGCAGGTGATCCACCGCGAATCGCTCGAGAACACCGGCATCGGGGGCGGGCTCGCCATTCCGCACGCCCGGACCGATTCGGTGCACAACTTCATCTCCATACTCGGCGTTTCGACGGAGGGGATCGATTACCAGTCGATCGACAACGCCCCGGTGCGCTACGTTCTGCTCAGCATTTTCCCCACCGACATGAGCACCAAGTATCTCTACCTGGTCGGAATGATGGCGCGGATATTCTCGAACGCGGAAAAACGAAAGGAGCTCGACGAGGCGACGACCCCGGCCAGGGTCTATTCGAAGCTAACGAAAGACGCCAAGCAGTATTTCGAGAGCATTTCGCAGAAGGAGGAGCCGGGCCCCGAAGGAACCGTGAACCTCTCCGGTGTCCCCTCCTCCGATCTCGACCTTCTCATCCGCCTCGACAGCCTTTACCACCTCTACGACGAAGACAAAAGCATCGATTCAACCGGCAGAAAGATCGAAGGCCTGCGCAAGCTCATCGACAACCGCTCGCTTACCTATTACGAGCGCATGCGAAAGAAGTGCCAGAACCCGTTCGCCATCGTCGACAAAAGCAGCTGCAGCGGCTGTCATCTCGAGATCCCGCCCATCTACCTCAAACAGATCAGGGACTCCAAGGGAATCTCGGTATGCACGCACTGCGGAAGATTTTTGATCATCCTCTGATGAGCAGCGGCGCCCGGGAAACCGGGCGCCTTTCGGTTGGCCTTAAAACAAGTTCCTGAAGCGGTAGAAAAACCATTCCAGCAGGAAGTTCAACACCGACCGCTTTTTCCAGTTCCCGAGCCGCAGCTCCACGCTCTTCTTCAAGTCCGCGAAAAAAACCCGCTCCATTTTATCGCCGAACGGCTGGTCGAGAATGATGGCGTTGATCTCGAGATTGCGCGAAAAGCTCCGGCGATCGATGTTCGAGGAGCCCACGGTCGACCAGATGCCGTCGATCACCGCGGTCTTGGCGTGCAGCACGGAGCGCGTGTACTCGTACACGCGTATGCCGTGTCTCAAATATCGCTTGTACAGGTAGCGGCTTGCATGCTGCACGATCGCCAGGTCGCTTTTCCCCGGTAAAAGCAATCGCACGTCGACGCCGCGCTTTGCCGCGCGCACCAGCGCCCGGTAAATCCTCGCATCGGGAATGAAATAGGCGTTGGTGATGTAAATGGACTGCTTGGCGAAATTGATGGCTGAGACATAGGACTCCTGTATCGGCTTCACCTGTCTGCGCGACTTGCTGCAGAGCACCATCAGGAGCTTCCTGCCCGGTTCGTCCATGTTGGGAAAATGCCGTGAAATGTCGACGACCGCGCCGCCGTAGCGATACCAGTTCTCGAAGAAAAAGAACTGGAGATCGCGGACCGCCGGCCCTTCTATACGCAGATGGGTGTCGCGCCAGTCAGCGCCCCGGTACCTGCGCCCCGCGTATTCGTTGCCGATGTTCATCCCGCCTACGAACGCGGTCCGTCCGTCAACCACCAGAAGCTTGCGATGATCGCGCATGTCGATGTTGAAGTATTTCCTCCAGGGGATGACCGGATGAAACTCGATGACCTCGACGCCGCCCGAACGCATGAAGGCGAAAATCGCCGGGGACGTGCCGATACAGCCTACGGCATCGTAGATGACGTTGACCTCGACGCCCTTTTTCGCCTTCTTTACCAGAAGCTCGGCGATCATCCAGCCGACCGCGTCGCTGTTGAAGATATAGGTTTCGAGATTGACGCTCAGGCGCGCGGAGTTGATTGCGTTTACGAATTCATCGAAACAGGCGTCGCCCGTGGCCAGCAGCTTCACGCGGTTTCCGCCCGAAAGCCCCCCTATACGCAGGCGCCTCATCTCGCTTAAAAAGCCGGGAAGGAAGAACCTGTTTTTAAGCCGGGAGAGCGCCTCCCTTGCCTGCCTGCCTGCCTTGAGCGCCCGCGGCAAAGCGCCATTCGCCCCGCGTTTTTCTTCCCGGGACCGGTTGTTTCGGTTTTTAGTTCGCATGGTTTGGAGGCATACCGCGATCGCTCGGTGGGCTGCCGGTTAAGCTTCAGGAGACCCCGGCCGGCTCCCTGGAGGGCTTCTCCGGCTTGGATGGGCCGTCCTCGATGGGCTTGAAACTGATCGAACGGGCTTTTACCGACACTCGTATCCTGGTGCTGTCGCCGAGGCTTCCCCGTAAAAGCTCCATCGCCAGCGCGTCCTCGACCTCGCCCTGCACGACCCTGCGCAGGTAGCGGGCGCCGAACTTCTCATCGAAGCCTTTTTCGGCGAGATGGCGCTTTGCCGCGGGTGAAAAGACGAGCTCGAGGCCACGTTCCCTGAGACGATCGTTCAACTCGCGGAGCATGAGATCCACGATTTTACGTATATGCTTCTGGTCAAGCCGGTGAAAATAAACGACTTCGTCGATACGGTTGAGAAACTCCGGACTGAAGAGATGTTTGAGCTCGTCGTATACCTTTTCGCGCCCGTCCTCCGCGGCCGTCCGATCCCCGGAGAACCCCATTTTACCCATCCTCTGAAATTCGCGGTTGCCCACGTTGGAGGTCATGATAATGACCGCGTCCCTGAAGCTGATTGAAGCGCCGAAACTGTCCGTAAGCTCGCCCTCCTCGAGCACTTGAAGGAGGATGTTGAACACATCCGGGTGGGCCTTCTCTATCTCATCGAAAAGCACGACCGAATACGGTTTACGCTTGATCTTTTCGGTAAGCTGGCCGCCGTCGTCATAGCCCACGTACCCGGGGGGGGCTCCTATGATGCGCGATACCGAGTGCTTTTCCATATATTCGGACATGTCGAGCCTGATGAGGGCGTTTTCGTCCTCGAAGAGGAATTCGGCGAGCGCCCGTGCGAGCTCCGACTTCCCGACGCCCGTCGGCCCCAGGAATATGAACGAGCCAATAGGCCTCCTGCCGCTTCGCAGCCCGGTTCGCGAGCGCCGTATCGCTTTACTTATCACCTTTATCGCCGCGTCCTGGCCGATTATACGCCGGTGGAGCTCCTCTTCCATTCGTAAAAGCCGCCGCGTTTCGGTCTCCTCGAGACGTTCCACCGGTATGCCCGTCCATTGCATGACGATATCCGCTATCTGTTCGGAATCCACCACGATCGCGTACTCGTTCGCCTTGCGCTGCCAGTCGCCGGTTTTCGCCGTCAGGACGTTCTTCTTTTCCCTGATCACGTCGCGAAGCGCGGCCGCATCCTCGTACTCCTGTGACTTTACCAGATCGTTCTTCCTGTCGTTAAGCGTGCTGATCTCTTCTTCGAGTTCCTTGATAGTGGTGGGTTTGTCGCAGTTTTCCAGCCGCGCCTTGGAACCCGCCTCGTCGATGAGGTCGATCGCCTTGTCGGGAAGAAAGCGGTCGTGAATGTACCGGCTGGCCAGGTGCACGGCCTTGCGGAGCGATTCGTCGGTGAACCTCACCATGTGATGGGTCTCGTAGCGCGCACGAAGCCCCTTGAGTATCTCGATCGTCTCGTCGATCGTCGGCTCCTTCACCATCACGGTCTGGAACCGGCGCTCGAGGGCGGCGTCTTTTTCTATATGCATCTTATACTCGTTCAGCGTCGTCGCCCCCACGCACTGAAGCTCGCCGCGCGCCAGCGCGGGTTTCAGGATATTGGCGGCGTCGATCGCTCCCTCGGCCGCGCCGGCGCCGATGATCGTGTGCAATTCGTCGATGAAGATGATGACGTTTTCGGATGAGCGGATCTCCTTCATTATGCGTTTGAGGCGTTCCTCGAACTCGCCGCGGTACTTGGTGCCCGCCACCACCGCCGCGATATCGAGCGCAAGCACCCGCTTGTTCTGAAGCGGCTCGGGCACCTGCCTGGTGATTATGCGCTGGGCGAGCCCCTCCACGATGGCGGTCTTGCCGACGCCCGCCTCGCCGATGAGCACGGGATTGTTCTTCGTCTTGCGCGAAAGTATGCGGATTACCCGGTCGATTTCCTTGGCGCGACCCACCACGGGATCGAGCCTGTCTTCCGTGGCGAGCTGGGTGAGGTTCTGGGCGAACTCGTCCAGCGTCGGGGTCTTGGTCTTCTCGGGTAATTTCTCGCCGGTGACCGAAACGGACTGTATGCCGAGAAGCTTCAGTATCTCGGCGCGCAGCACGCCGTACTCGATCCCCGATTTCACCAGATCGTCGATCCCGGCGCAGGTACCGTCCTTGAAGATCGCCATAAGGAGGTGCTCGGTGCCGATGTAATTATTTTTAAGCCTGCGGGCCTCTTCGCGCGCCGTCTCGATGATCTTGTTATAGCGGGAGCTGATGGGCACGTTACCGAGGATTATGGTGGTTCCCGATTTGCGTATCGACTGCTCTATGTTTTTCCTCAGCATGTCGAAGTTGACTCCGAGGCTTTTAAGTATCCGGGCTGCCACCGAGTCGTCGTCTTTCAGCAGCGCGAGGAAGATGTGCTCCGGCCCCAGGGAATCGGAGTTCAGGCGCCGCCCCTCGGACTGGGCGTACACTTCGAGAACCTTCTTCGATCGCTTGGTAAAATCGTATATTCCCATTGACTCCGCCTATCTGAACCTATCGCGCAGTAAGTCGGCACGGTAACTGTCGCAGTCGAATGCGCTTCCGAACAGCTTTCGCGCGCTCTTCTGCAGATGTGACCACTGCACGGTAACCATTAAATCATTTATTCTGTGCAAATCAATATTTTTTATGATCGATAATATCACACCGAGCCGGACGTTCGAAAGGTGCTCCATGGCATCGGGGTAGCTGAGGATGCGGGAATGCTGCAGCACCCCGTATGAACGCCAGATCCTGTCCTCCATCTGACGGGAATACTGCATTAGATAGTCGTCCCGCGCCTCGTTCTCCATATCGATAACCATGGCGACCACCTCGTCCAGCTCCTCCAGGATGTCCACCTCCGATTTGCCGAGCGATACGCGGTTTGAAATCTGGTACATGCAGGCGACGGTCTTGCCCCCGTCACCGGCCGAGCCGCGCATTTCGGCCCCGTAATCGCGGACCACACGGGTGACGTCCGCGATGGAGCGCATGAAGGTGAGCGTGGGAAGGTGCATCATCGCAGAAATCCGAAGGCCTGTTCCCAGGTTCGAGGGGCACGCGGTCAGGTAGCCGTACTCGTCAGAATACGCGTATGCGGCGAGGCGGTTGAGCTCGTCATCGAGCCTGTCGGCGAACCTGAAGGTCTCCATCACCTGAAAGCCCGGGTTGATGACCTGGATACGAAAATGGTCCTCCTCGTTGACCATTATCACGAAATTTCGTTTTTCCCCGAGGACCACGGAACAGTTCGGGGCCGTTTCCATTTCACCGGTGATGATGTTTCTCTCTCGAAGGAACCGCTTTTCGTCGGGGTCCATGCCGTCGAGCCTGAGGAGCCGTGCGCCATCATGCAGGGAAGTATCGGCGGCAAACCGCTCTATCACCGAATTTATTAACCGGAGATCGCCGTCGTCCTGCCGCCGGGGAAAGCTTACCGCGGCAAGGTTTCTGGCCAGTCGCACCCTGGTCGACAACACGACATCGCCGCTCGGCCCCTGACCGGTCCAGAAGCCCGGTTTATCGAAAATATCCTCGAACATCTCCGGGCCCCGTTACCCGGCGGTCTCGCCGTTGCGTATCATGTCCCGGAGCAAAGCCGCCTCCTCGTACCGCTCCTCCTCGACCGCCTTATCCAGCTTCTTCATTAAATCCGAAAGGGTGTCCGTCTTTTCGGCGACTTTTACGCTTTTATCGAACAGGGCCCTGGCGGGCGTCTTCATCTCTATATAATTGAGCGGTATCTTTCCGACGTGGCGTTTCTCCCCGTGATAATTGACCACCACTGAATCGAGAGAAGAACGCAGATAGCGGTAGCACTCCGGACAGCCGAGTTTGCCGGTCTTCTTGTAGTCAAGAAAGGTAAATCCGCATCCGCGGCAGCGGTTGGGGTCTACGACGTCTCCCGCCTCCTCGACGTCGAGGAAGGAAAGCATGTCCGGAACCGTAAGATTAAAATTGGCGAGTTTGGAGTTGAGCCCGATCTCACGCGCGCAGGATTCGCACAGATGCACCTCGGATTTAACGTTCTTGATGATTTCCGTAAGATGCACCGTGGCTTCATTATGTTTGCATTTTTCGCAGAACATGCGACCTCTCCCGCGGGCCGTTCATCCGTCCGAAAAGCCCGCACCCCGATTAAGTGTACAATAGATCGAATATCTTGTCCACCAAAAATATTGACCTGGATACGGCCGGCGAACAGCGACCGCCCCTGGTCCGTTATTAAAACAACCCCATATTCAGATTTAAATACCGCCGCCACACGGGCGCCAATCCACGGGTTCAGTGTAGATTCGTCAGGCCTGCTGCAAATCCGATGATGATCGGGCGATCCCTGCGTCCGGGATGACCGCCGCGGAACCCGATTGTAGAACAACTTTATTGACATTTTGCCATACTTTCGACAACGTTTGCCGATATAGTAACCTGTTACTTGACATGATACGATAAAGTCGCGCGCGGTGTCCCGGGTTTATGCCGGCTCATGATCTCGCAGGGGTACCTGGAAGCCCGCGAAAAGGAGACGACGACATGGCACACCTGCTTATACGATGGTGCGTGATTACCACCGGAATCTGCGTTGCATCGTACCTGCTCCCCGGATTCGTCGTTTCCTCGGTCTCGATGATGATAATCGGGGCGGCGGTCCTGGGGCTTCTCAATGTTACGCTTAAACCCCTGCTCATCCTGCTCACCCTGCCGCTGAACGTGCTTACCCTCGGACTCTTCACCCTGGTGATCAACGGGATAATCATTTACATCACCGGCGGACTCATCAAAGGATGGCATATCGGCTCTTTCTGGACGGCCCTGGCAGCCTCGCTGATCATCAGCGGCATATCGCTCGTCGCGAATGCGGCTCTGCGGTTCGAGCGATAGCCCATGTACTTTAAAAAACGCAAAAACGCCGCGGCGGCGCACTTCGTTTCGATAGGGGCCGGAGAAAACCAGGTCCCCCTTATCGCGGAGGCGGTCGGGCTCGGCTACCAGATCATCGCCGTGGACCGCAATCCTCTCGCCCCGGGCGCGTCTCTCAGCAATTTGAAAATAATCGAATCCGTGGAGAACCATGTCGAGATATTTCGCCACCTCCAGGAACCCCTCATTTACGGGGAAATCGCTGGTGTCCTCACGAAGTCCTACGGCAACGCCGTTAAAACGGCATGTTACATCGCCGAACGCATCAACAAACCGCTCGTTCCCTTCAGGCGAATAGACGACTTCATCAATAAAAAGAAGATGAAGGCGGTGCTTGGTCGTGCCGGCATCGCCACTCCGAAATTCCTGGCGGTTGAACAGGGTACCTCGCGGAAAAGGATCGCCCGGCTCGGCTTTCCCCTCGTCGTCAAGCCGGTCACGGGGCACGCCAAAAAGGACGTTCGCCTGGTCGCGAACCAGCACGAGCTCGAGCAGGCGCTGGCGGGACGGAAATCGAAGGGGAACCGTTTTATCGTGGAGCGCTTTTCCGAGGGAAGCGAGATCATCGCCGCGGGAATCGTATTCCGCGGCAGGTTTCACCTCGCCTCGCTATCCGATAAAACGCTTTCGCCCGCGCCCTATTTCGTCGACGTCATGCACATGTCGCCCTCCCGTTTCGAACATCTCCGCGACAGGATCACGGCGCTGGGACAGCGCATAGCCGAGGAATTCGAGATCGCCGTTTCCCCTCTTATAATGGAAATCATCGTGGGCGCCGACGGCGGGCTCTGCCTGATCGAAGCGGTCCCCGAGTTCGGCGGCGAGTTCATTCCCGAACTTCTCATACCGGAAAGTACGGGGTACCGGTTCATACGGGAGACCATTAAAGCGGCCACAAATACCGGTTTCACGCCGCCCTCGTGGCGCGTGAAAAAGGCCGTCGTTGTCCGCTATATAACAGGCGGCCCGGGCAGGCTTGTTTCGTTCGAGCACAGCCCCCGAAGGGTGCACGGACTGGTGGCATGGAAGATGTTCAAGCGCGAGGGGGCCGAGATCCGCGGCCTCGCCGCCACCAACCACGACCGCGTGGGGGTCGTCGTCACCCGCGGGCGCTCGCACCAGGCCGCGCTTGACGCCGCCGGCCGCGCCGTCGCTGCGCTCAAAATCACGATAGAGGGATGACCGGCCATATGGATTCCGAACGGGCATGGGAGCGGCATTACACCAGGGACAGGTCGGTGCTCCGCTACCCGGACGAAAACCTCGTACGCATGCTCGCCCCGTTCCTCAAAGAGCGCGGGGCCCGTACGCTCCGCGCACTCGACCTTGGCTGCGGTACGGGCAGGCACGTGGGCCTTCTCCTCGAGATGGGGCTCGAGCGGCCACTGGGGCTCGACACCAGTTTCAACGCACTCTCCCTGTGCGCGGGGCTCTACGACGCCCCGTTCGTGCAGGCCGATGCCCGCTCGCTTCCGGTAAGCTCGGACTCGCTCGACATCGTGGTGGCGTGGGGTTCGCTGCACTACACGGTCAAGGGGGATCTCGCCCCGATGCTCGCCGGGGTGCTTCGCGTACTCGGAAAGGGCGGCAGGCTCTTCGGCACGCTGCGCAACACGCGCGATACTTTTTTGAAAAAAGGCCTCCACCTCGGCAACGACGTCTGGAAAACCGGCCTCGACGATATAGAAAGCTCCACCGTTGCCTTCTACTCCGAGGATGAGCTCCGCGCGGCCCTGTCGCCGTTTTCATCCTTCCAATACGGTTTCATGGAGCGCAGCCCGCTTGGAAAACCGGATTCGGTCATATCACACTGGTACTTCTGGGCGGAGAAATGAGCGCCATGTTTCACGATCCCGCGATTTACGAACAGCCCCGGTCGGTCTGCGCGCTGTGCGGAAGCGGCCGGATCGCACGACTCTATGAAATTCGGCGCTACACCCCTCCTTTCCGGGTCGATCGCTGCGACGCGTGCGGCTTCATCTTCATGAACCCGCGTTTTACCGAAACGGTGGTCCATGGCTTTTACGGCGAGGACTATTACCGGGGCTCCGCGGAATACGCGTATTACGACGAGCGTGAGGCGGAGCGCTTCGCCCTCCACGTCTGGAAGGCGCGCCTGCGCGTGATCGCCCGCTACGCGAACGGAGGCAACTTTCTCGATGTGGGTGCCGCCTTCGGCGGACTCATCAAGGCGGCCTCGGCGCTCTACGACGTCTACGGCATCGAACCGTCCGACTATTCCGGCCGCGAGGCGCGAAAAACCTTCGGTGACCGCGTGCATATAGGCACGCTCGACGATCATCCCTTTAAAAGCGGTTTTTTTTCGGCGATCACCATGATCGAGGTAATCGAGCACCTCGCCGACCCGGCCCGCGCCCTGCGCGAGTGCCATCGCCTGCTCCGTGACGGCGGCGTGCTCGTGGTACAGACGGCCAACATGGCGGGGATCCAGTCCCGCCTGCGGGGCGAACGGTATGCCTATTTTATGCCGGGACATCTTTCGTATTTCACCAGAAGAAACCTGACCGACCTGCTCCTGAAATCGGGGTTCGCGCGCGTTGTCGCCCATATTCCGGTTGAATTCGGCCTGCTTCCCAAATTACTGAAATCGCGTTCTTCCTTCAAATCGGCATGGGACTACCGGCGCTGGATCCGGATCGCCTGGTACCATCTCATCAGCAAACTTCATCTGGGCGATTTCGCCCTCACCAGCTCGATGGTGCTCTACGCGGTCAAACGAACGAAATAGTGTTGACTTTTGTAACTGAATGGGGTTCAGTTTGTCCGGTGGCCGGAGCGTGTTCCGCACGTCAGCGCGGCTCCGGTCATCATCGTGTTATTTGTACGGGAATTGCCGCGGCCCTCACATCATCGTCGCAGGCATGGGATGCGCGGTAGTTTACGGGTTTTTCGGCAGTTCATCATCATTCGCCAAGAGGAGATACAGGTATGAAAAAATGTCTGGTTGTTTGTCTGGCGCTGTTCATGGCGCTGGCGTTCCTCCCGCTCGGCGCCCAGGCGGCGAAGCTGAGCGAGGACACGCTGGCAAAGAAGAAGGAAGGCTGGTATCCGACGGGACTCCCGCTGGTCAATTTTTCCAGCGACGACGGGTTCGGCTACGGCGTAAGAGGCTATGTATATTACAACGGGTCGAAGGACGATCCCTACTTTGACAGCACCCCGTATTTCATGCAGCTCTACGCGCAGTTCTTCGCGACGACGGGCGGCGTCTACTACCACGAGCTTAACCTCGACATGCCCTACTTCATGGGGACCAAGTTCCGCATCCTGTCGGCGGCCGTGCTGAACAAGGACAAGAACGCCAACTTCTTCGGCCTGGGCGCGGACAACGCCAAGCGGAATTTTTATGACAATACCGACAAGGAATACAGCAAATACTCCGATTTTCAGGAAGACTTCCTTGACCTTCCCGGCAACGAAAAATGGCACAAGTACTCCATCAGCAAGCCCAAGTTCTATTTTTATCTGTTCCGCGACATCACCGAGGGACTGAAGCTCATGCTGGGCGCCGAGTTCAAGAAGATTGAAATCAGCCCCTGGGATAATAAGGAATTCGACAACCACGTGCAAAATGAAACACTTCTAACGAAGTGGAACAACGAAAAAGGTGTTCCCGGATTTGACGGAGGCTGGACGAACTTCGGCCGCATCGGCATCGGCTATGACACGCGCGACTTTGAACCCGATCCCAAGAAAGGCTATTACGCTGAATACTGCTTCGAGGTGGCGACCGAGGTTCTCGGCTCGGAATACGATTTCACGAAGCACAACGTACAGCTCATGTATTTCCTGACGCCGTTTAATCCCCTCACCTTCGGCTTGAGGGCGGGCTATACCACCTCCGCGAACGAGATTCCGTTCTACGAGATGGACTACTTCGGTTTCGCGCTCAACCGCCGGCAGGGCCTCGGCGGCAACCGCACGCTGCTCGGTTACAAGAAGAGCCGCTTTGTCGGCAAGACGATGACCGTTGCCAACGCCGACGCGCGGTTCCAGTTCTGGGAAATCGCCGGGGGCGGACAGCGTTTCGTGTTCAAGCTCATAGGATTTTTCGACACCGGAAATGTGTATGACGAAGCGGCCAATCCCTTCGACAGCCCGCGGTGGGGCGATTATCATCATTCCTACGGCGGCGGACTCGCCATCGCCTGGAACCTTTCGACGATCGTCCACTTTCTCTACGGTATGAGCGAGGAAGACTCGGCCATATCGATCGACTTCAACTACAAATTCTAAGTTATCGAACAATAAAAAAAGAGGCGCCCGGCGGCGCCTCTTTTTTTTTGCGTTTCCGCGATTTCTTACGCAAGCTCCGCCATCGCCTTCCTCAGATACGCCACCGTATCGGTCGCCTTGAGCACCATAATGCCCGAGGCTTCGACCGCCAGGTCCGCCGCGCGCCCGTGAAGATACGCGCCGATCCCCGCCGCCTCGAGCGGCCCGATTCCGCGCAACAGAAGCGATCCGACAAGCCCCGCAAGCACGTCGCCGCTTCCCGCGGTGGCGAGCGCCCGGTTGCCGGTGGTGTTGATAAGCGAGCGCTTTCCGTCCGAAACGATCGTCGCGGGCCCCTTGAGGACCGCGACCGCACCGGTGCGCGATCCAAGACGAAGCGCCGCGGCGAAGCGGTTCTTTTTAATCGCGTCGACCGGTTCGCCGAGGAGCCGCGAGGCCTCGCCGAAGTGGGGCGTTATGACGAAGGACACGCCCTCCGGCAGTGACGTTTCTTCGAGGTAGCGCGCGAGATGATAGAGCCCGTCGCCGTCCACGAGCGCGAATCTGATGCCACTCTTCGGAAGCGAACCCATTACCGTCGCAAAGACGGCCCGCGATTCGTCGGTGCGCCCCATGCCGGGACCGATGACGAGCGCGTCGTAACGCCCCTCTCCCTCGAGAAATGCCCGAACCTCCGATTCGACCACCTGCGTCCCGCCGTTTGCCGGAAACGACCGCGTCATGAGCTCGGGGATCTTCCCCGCTATGACGGTGCGCGCCGTGTCGGTGGTCATTAGCGTCGCGAGTCCGATTCCCGCCTCGAAGGCCGCCATCGCGCTCATCATGATGGCGCCTTCCATGCAGTCGAAGCCGCCGACAAGCAGCAGGTGGCCCGCGTCGCCCTTGTACGAGTCGGCGTCATGCTCGACGGAGAGCCGCGCGCGTGCATGGTCGGCATCGAGAAGGTCGGTGGTCAGCTCGTCGCCCTCAAGGAGACTGCGGGGAAATCCGATATCGGCGACATGGACCTCGCCCGCGTATTCGCGGCCCGGCCATGTTACGAGCGAGATCTTGGGCAGGCCGATCGTGACGGTATACGCGGCGCGGACGACGGATCCCTCCGGACCGGCGCCGCCCGATGGCAGGCCGCTCGGCATGTCCACGGAGAGCACCGTTTTCCCCGAGGCGTTGATGGCATCGATGATCTCCGCCATCGCCGCGCGCACGGCGCCTTCAAAGCCCGTTCCAAGCAATGCGTCGATTATGAGGCCGTACCGGCCGAAATCGATGCGCCCCGCGGCGTCCGGTCCGAGCAGCTCGGTGATCGGAAGGCCGCCGTTCTGGCACACGCGCATAAAGGTCGCCGAAAGCGGCGCCACGCCCTTCTTCGCTCCCGCGAGGAATATCTCGACCGGGATGCCGCGGCCGGCGAGATGAAAGGCGGCGACGAAACCGTCTCCGCCGTTATTGCCGCTTCCACAGAACACCGCGACGGCGCCCTCTTCGTGGCACAGGGATTCGGCGAACTCCGCGGCCGCCCTTCCCGCCTCGGCCATGAGGGTCTCGCCGGGGATTCCCATCACGTCGATCGTCTCACTGTCGATGCGGCGCATTTCTTCGGCGGTCACCGCTTTCATCTATTTCCACTCCATCACTTCGACGTCTTTCCTGCTTACGTGCGCGCTGTAGAGCTGGCCGTTCTCGTCGGCGAAGATGTCCTCGTAGAATTTATTGTCCTGCATCTGGACAAGGACGTTGTTGATGACGTTGCCGTCGAGGTTCAGTATGGCGAACTTTATCTTGCGGCCCTCGACGTTCCATAACAGCAGGTGCTTGTCATCGACGAGGTTGAAGAGCTCGTTTTTGGGGTCCGGAATGGTGATTGCCGTACGTTCTTCCTTTCGCCCCTTTTCGACGGAGTAATCGTAGATCTTTCTGTATTTGAAGCGCGAACCGTGGTAATAGGCGACCGAAACGAGGAAGTCCTCGCCGCTCGAGAACGTCCGGACGCTCTCGACCCGGCCCGTGTACGTTTCGTCCTTTTCGGTTTCCCTGAATTCCGCGGCCCCGAGGTTGATATAGAAGTCCCTCTTGCGGTTGTCGAAGCGGTACACGCTCCAGGTATCGAACGACCTCGACACGACGAAAAGCCGGTCGTGGCGGTCTATCTGAATATCCTCAATGTAATAAAACGGAATATCGGGGCTACCCTTCTGTCCGATGGTATGCAAGAGGCCGCCCGATTTGTCGAATACGAGTATATAGCTCGGTGAAAAATCGATTTCCTCGCTGCGCTCCGAGCGCATGGCGCCGCCCGAGGGCATGAGCCGATTCTGCACGTAAATCGACCCGCGCGAATCGACCGCCATAGCGCCGATAACGCTGAAATTGAACGATGACTGTTTTACGTCGCCGGCGTCCTCGCGCGACACCCTCGGACCGATCACCAGGAGCGGTTCGCCGCCAGCGTCGAGCACCTGCAGCCGCTTGAGCATGTTGTCGGCGGTATAGATTTTACCGTCGAACACCCGAACGGTGAATGACTGGTTGAACACCCCGCTTTCGTTGAAATCCATCATGACGCCGCCGGGGGCGCTGGCGTTCGGTATCGAGCAGAGTTTTTTGCCCTTCAGGGCGCTCACTTTCCATTGCCCGCAGTAAACAGAGCCGATCGCGAGGGCAATGACGATCGCCATGGATAACGCTTTTTTCATAAAACCTCGCAGTAAACGGGACGGATGTCCATCTGCACACTGCATAATTTACCTTCGGCTATAATTCAAGAGAAAAACTCCTGCGTGCCGTCGGCATCCCGCCCCGGGCATGCCGCGCAATCCGGAAAGCGGGGCGGCCTGCGCGGGTGGTGCGGGACGAATAAAAATCATTTTGCGTTGTAAAATAATGGAATTTTGATTGCATTGATATGGACAAAGCTCATCCTGTGTTCATATACACGTCAGGGTTGATTCGAAACCAGAAACGTCATAGTCGCGCCCGCCGCAACCCGGGGGCGCGAGTGGTGCGTTTGCCGGTTACGAGACCAGCCTATTACCGCATGCGAGGAGAATCATATGGATTTCATGCTATCAGACGAGCAGCAGATGGTTAAGGACATGTGCCGCAAGTTCGCCGATAACGAACTTGCCCCCAGGGCGGCCGAATACGACAGGACGCACGAGTTCCCGTGGGAGCCGGTTAAAAAACTGGGAGAGATGGGAATGCTCGGCGTGGTCTACCCCGAGGAATACAACGGCGCCGGTATGGATTACGTCTGTTACGCAATCGCCGTCGAGGAGATCTCGCGGGGATGCGCCTCCAACGGCGTGATCGTTTCCGCGCACAACTCCCTCTGTCTCTCTCCCATATACTATTACGGTACCGACGAGCAAAAGAAGAAATACCTGTCGAAACTTACCACCGGCGAATGGATAGGCTGCTTCGGCATCACCGAACCGGGCGCCGGCTCCGACGCCGCGGGCACCAAGACCACCGCCGAGCTTAAAAACGGCAAATGGGTGCTCAACGGCACCAAGAATTTCATCACCAACGGCGGCGTCGCGCATGTCGCGGTCGTGATGGCCGTCACCGAGAAGGGCGTGGGCCACAAGGGCCTCTCGATGTTCATAGTCGAGAAGGGAACGCCGGGCTTTTCTGTCGGAAAGGTCGAGGACAAGCTGGGCATCTGCGCATCGTCCACGACCGAGCTGGTCTTTGACAACTGCGAGATCCCCGAGACGAACCTCCTGGGTAAGAAAGGGGAGGGCTTCGCCATCGCGATGCATACGCTCGACGGGGGCAGGGTCGGCATCGCGGCACAGGCCGTCGGAATCGCCCAGGCGGCGCTCGACGCGGCCGCTAAATACGCCAAGGAGCGCGTGCAGTTCAACCAGCCGATAGCCAGGCTCCAGGCGATCCAGTGGATGATCGCCGACATGGCCACCGATATCGACGCATCGCGGCTGCTCACCTACCGGGCGGCGCAGCTCATCGGCACCGGCGACCGCAGAAAGTATTCCCGTTACGCGGCAATGGCAAAGCTTTTCGCCTCCGAGGCCTCGCACCGCGTAACCCACAAGGCGATACAGGTATTCGGCGGGTACGGCTTCATCAAGGAATACCCCGTCGAGCGTCACTACCGCGACTCGCGCATCACCGAACTGTACGAAGGCACCTCGGAGATTCAGCGCCTGGTCATCTCGTCGAACGTGCTGAACGATTACTGACCGATGGGTCTCCCCGCCTGAAAGCGGGGAGACCGTACGCCTGCCATAAGATTCCTGCCCGGCTGACGTACATCCGGTCCCGGCGGGTGCGGAAGAATCCGTAAAATAGTATTGCTTTTATCGCGTCCCGCCCCATTCATCGATAACATCGCCGGCGTAGCATCTCTGACGTATCGAATAACGGGACGATACG
Source organism: Spirochaetota bacterium (assembly GCA_025457965.1). Lineage (GTDB taxonomy): Bacteria > Spirochaetota > UBA4802 > UBA4802 > UBA5368 > MVZN01. The sequence continues at coordinate 17,116 of JALOTJ010000056.1, forward strand.
GGGAGTACCTGGGCCCGCGGCGCGGGGGACTCCCCGATAATCCGTAGTTTCGCACCAGGTCTGTCAATCAGCATAACGTGGAGAACAAAATGGAGATCCTGACGGGTGGCCTCGAAAACGTCCCAGGCTATGTTTTTTCCGCCGTTGAGTGCGGCATCAAATACCAGAACAGGCTCGACCTGTCATTGATCGCTTCTGAAAAACCATGCCATGCCGCCGGAGTATTCACCACCAACCGTGTCTACGCGGCCCCGGTGAGGCTCTGCCGCGAGCGGACCGGCCTGCCCGTGCGCGGGATACTGGTCAACGCGACGAACGCCAACGCCTGCACGGGCGATGAGGGATACGCAAACGCCCGAAGATTGACACGGGAGACGGCGCGCCTTCTCGGTGCGCCCGAGGATTCAATCCTCATGGCGTCCACCGGCGTCATCGGCGTACAGCTCCCCGCCGAAAAGATGCAAAAGAGCCTGCCGGCACTCGTGGAGGCCGCGTCGCCTTCGAAGGGGGGAATGATCGCGAAAGCGATAATGACGACCGACACCTTCGCCAAGGAATATGCCGTGCGCTTCGATTGCGATGGGGCCGCCTACATCGTCGCCGGCACGGCGAAGGGCGCGGGCATGATGGCCCCCAACATGGCCACCCTGCTCGCCTTCCTGCTCACCGACATGCCGCTGGCCAAAAACGATCTCGACGCGGCATTCCGGCGCTGTACGTCATCAGCAGCGCTTGCGTCATTCGAGGAGGCGCTTCTGGCAATATTAAAGAAGCTTGCCGAGCTCCTGGTTCGCGATGGCGAGGGGGCCACCAAGTTTGTGCGGGTGGTCGTAAAGCGCGCCGCCGATGAGGCCGACGCCCGTCTTGCCGCCAGGGCGGTCGCCCAGTCGCTGCTGGTGAAGACCGCGCTTTTCGGCAACGATCCCAACTGGGGGCGCATCGCCTGCGCGGCCGGCTACTCGGGTGCGCGGATCGACGAGAAGAGGCTTTCTATACTGATCGACGACGCCATGCTGCTCTCCAATGGAACACCGGTCCCCTTCGAGCGCGCCGAGATACAAAAGCGGCTCGCGAAAAAGGACCTGGAGGTAACGGTCGACCTCGGCATGGGCGATGCCGGCGCTGAATGCCTGACCACGGACCTGTCGTATGACTATGTGAAGATAAACGCCGAATATACGACGTGAACCGCATTTCATTCTTGACGAAATGAGCTTTTTGGACGACAATAACGGCATACAGGAGTCAGGAAACAGGCCATGCCTATCACATCGCGATTAAGGCGCGGAGCTTCGTGCCCGCCGCGCAGCGCTGCGGTCTTCGCCGCCATTGCGCTCTGTTTCAGCGCCGTTCTGGCGGCAATGCCGGCGGCGGCCGAAACCAGGGCCCCGGTATATCCCGAGGGAAAAGTAATACTGTATAATTTCCAGAACACCGGCAAGGCAATCGAGTATGGCTATTATTCATACATCATACCCGATTCAATCACGACCGAGCTCAAGCGATCGAAGAGGTACGAGGTACGGTCCTTCCCCGTTATTTTCGAATATGTGGAGCCTTCGGCTCCCGAAGAGGTGAAAAAAAACCGGATCCGCCTTCTCGCCGACCGGGGAAAGGAATTCAGCGTGGACTTCGTCGTGACCGGCTCCTATTACGTGGAGAACCGCACGATCTTCATCAAGACGCAGATCTTCGACGTCCATGAACAGAAGATCATGGATATCCATGAGACGAGCGAGGAACTGGGCGCGATGCTTCTGGTTATCATCGACCGGCTGTCGGAGAAGATCAACACGGAGCTTCAGAAGAGCGTGGCGGTCAAGGTGGCGAAAACGGCCTCCTCACCGTACGCTCCGTTCTACAACGCCCTCAGCGGGTTCAGCTTCGGCGCCTCCACCGGATTGGTCAGCATACACGGCCCGTGGGGTGACATTTACGACAAAACCACATCGGCCTCGCTTTACATCGCCTATGACCTCGCCGCTTCCGATTCCGCTAAAAACGTTCCCGTGCTTCGCGATATGGCGGTCTCGCTGCACTACGACTACATGTCGGCCGAAACCGGTGACACCGGTCAGCCGATACGGTCGATTTTCACCCTCAGGTCCTTTTCCCTTAACGGAACGTACCTGTACCGCATGGAAAGCTTTTTCGCCCTCACCGCGGGAGCGGGCGCCGGCCTGGCCATCTCGCTTGTTGAAATCCCCGGCGCCGACGTGAACGGCCCGCCGGAGATACTCGACTCGCGCAGGTCGTACGACCCCTGCCTGAACCTTTCAGCGGGTGCGCGGTTCATTTTCTCGCAGATCGAGTTCGGTGCGGGACTGGCCTACCATCGAATTTTCTACGCCGACCGGGGCATGGATTACACCCTCACCTACTTCAGCGTCGGCTACCGCCTGTAGCCGTCGCCCGATCGTTTTTTTAATTGACATAAAGGAAGATTGTCCGATTCTGATGCACACGATCGGGGTTTTCTCCCCGACGTTTTTATTTTATGCCGTCTCAGGATAATACCATGACTTCTAAAAGGCTCAGGAAAATAATGGAGAGCGACCGGCAGTACCTCTTTCAGAATTACGGCGACCGTCTTCCGGTCTGCTTTACCGGAGGCGATGGATCGTTTCTGTACGACCAGGACGGCAGGCGCTATATCGATTTTTTCGCCGGAATAGCGGTGAGCACCCTCGGACATGCGCATCCGGGATTCGTTAAAAGGCTCCAGGCGCAGCTTGAACGGCCGATACACTCCTCCAACTGGTTTTACAACAGGGAACAGGCCGCCGCGGGCAAACTGGTGGGAGAGCTCTCCTTTCCGGGGAAGACCCTCTTCGTCAACAGCGGGACCGAGGCGAACGAGGCCGCGTTAAAGCTCGCTCGCGCCCACGGGCAGTCGATCTCGCCGGACAGATACGAGATCATTTCCTTCGAGGGCTCGTTCCATGGCCGCACTTTCGGCGGCATGTCGGCCACGGCGCAGGAAAAAATACGCAGGGGATTCGGCCCACTGGTTCCGGGCTTCACCTACCTGCCCTTCAACGACCTTTCGGCGGCCGGGCGTGAAATCGAGCGAAACGGCCGAGTGTGCGCGGTCATCACCGAGCTCATCCAGGGCGAGGGCGGCATTCGTATCACCGACAGGGATTTCATCAAAAAGCTCTCCGCGATGTGCGCTAAACGCAATATCCTGGTTATCATCGACGAAGTGCAGACCGGCGTCGGTCGGACCGGCCGGGCCTTCGCCTACCAGCATTTCGGCATCCGGCCGGATATCATCACCCTGGCCAAGGGGCTGGGCGGCGGCGTACCGGTCGGGGCGATGCACGCGCGTAATGAACTCTCACCGCTGTTCGGCAGGGGCGTCCACGGCACCACATTCGGCGGCAACCATCTGGCATGCGCCGCGGTTGAGTATATCCTGAAAGAGCTGAAAAAACCATCGCTGTCCAAGAACGTCTCCATCGTCTCGGACTTCATATTCGAGCGATTGCGGGTCATGAAGGCGAAGTATCCTCTGATAAACGAAGTACGCGGCATGGGTCTGCATATCGGCATCGAGCTTTCGGTACCGGGAATGGACATTGTCAAAAAGGCGCTCCTGTCGGGCCTCATCATCAATTGCACGGCGGAAAAGGTGATCCGGATAATGCCCCCGCTCACCATTTCCATGAAGACCGCCAGGGAGGGCATGAATATCCTCGAAACAATTCTAGCGAGCGAGGCCACAGCGTGAAAATCCCGAAACTCGCATCAAAAGACCTGGTCACCCTCACCGATCTCTCCGTACGTGAAATGCTGAATATCTTCGATCTCTCGTCGCGGCTTAAAAAGGAGCTCGCGGCCGGAAAACGCACGCCGGCGCTCGAAGGGAAGACGCTGGCGATGATCTTTGAAAAGAATTCCACCCGTACCCGCGTCTCGTTCGAGGCGGGGATGTTCCAGCTCGGCGGCTGCGCCCTCTTTTTGAGCAGGGATGACATACAGCTCGGCCGCGGCGAGACCGTCGCGGACACCGCGCGAGTCCTCTCGCGGTATGTCGACGGCATCATGATACGGACCGACCTGCATTCCAAGGTGGTGGAACTCGCCAAAACCGCGACCGTTCCGGTCATCAACGGCCTGAGCGACCTCTACCACCCGTGCCAGGCGCTGGCGGATTTCTTTACAATGTACGAACGCGAGAAGAAACTGGAGAAAGTCAAGCTCGCCTACGTCGGGGACGGCAACAACATGGTCCATTCGCTGCTCATCGGCGCGGCCATGCTGGGAATGGACATCGCGGTCGCGTGCCCTAAAGGCTACCAGCCCGACAGCCAGGTAAGCGCCCGGGCCTTCCAGATTTCGTCACAGACCGGCTCCAAGGTAACGGTTACGACCGACATCAATCTCGCCGTTGAAGGGGCCCACTACCTTTACACGGACGTGTGGACCAGTATGGGAATGGAAAAAGAGGCCTCCCGGCGCCGCAGGGCCTTCGCGGATTATAAAATCACCCGGAAGGTTTTGAGAAAATGCGCCGACCGGTGCTCCGTGATGCACTGCCTGCCCGCCCACCGCGGGGAGGAAATCGACGACGACGTCATCGATTCCGACTGCTCGATCGTTTTCGACCAGGCCGAGAACAGGCTCCACGTGCAGAAGGCGCTGCTCTGCGCGTTGATGAATTGACGCAACCGCGTACCCGGAACCGACAACGGCGGGAGTACCCGCGGGCGGCCCGGACCAGATATAAAGGGAGAACGCCATGAACGTAAAGAAGGTCGTGCTTGCATATTCGGGGGGATTGGACACCTCCGTAATAGTGCGCTGGCTGATCGAAACCTACGGATGCGAGGTGGTCTGTTTCGCCGCGGACGTCGGACAGGAGGAAGAGCTCGACGGCCTCGAGGCGAAGGCAATTAAGACCGGCGCCAGCAAATGCTACATAGAGGACCTGCGCGAGGAATTCGTGCGCGATTACGTCTTCCGCGCCATCCGCGCGAACGCAATATATGAAAACCGGTACCTGCTTGGCACATCGCTGGCGCGGCCCCTTATCGCGCAGAAGCAGGTCGAGATCGCGCTCAAAGAGGGGGCCGACGCCGTCTGCCACGGCGCCACCGGAAAGGGCAACGACCAGGTGCGTTTCGAGCTCACCTTCAAGGCGCTGGCGCCCGAGCTGTCCATCATCGCGCCGTGGAGGATATGGGACCTGGATTCACGCTCGCTGCTATTCGATTACGCCGAGAAGCACGGCATTCCCGTTCCGGTGAGCAAGGACAAGCCCTACAGCATGGACCGCAACATCATGCACATCTCCTACGAGGGGGGCATCCTGGAAGATCCCTACAGGGAGCCTGATGAGAGCATGTTCATCCTGACCAGATCGCCCGAGAAGGCCCCGGACAAACCGACCTATCTCGAAATCGACTTCGAGCGCGGTATACCCGTCGCCATAAACGGCGAGCGGCCCGGCGCCGTCGAGCTTATGCGCCGGCTGAACAAAATTGCGGGCGAAAACGGCGTGGGCCGCATCGACATCGTGGAGAACCGGCTGGTCGGCATTAAATCGCGCGGCGTCTACGAAACCCCGGCCGGCACGGTGCTGCACATCGCGCACCGCGACCTCGAATCGATCACGCTCGACCGCGACACCCAGCACCTGAAAGACGAGCTGTCGCTTGAATACGCCAGGCTGATATACTACGGACTCTGGTTCGCCCGCAAGCGCGAGTCGCTGGACGCGTTCATCGAGGAGACCCAGAAAAACGTAACCGGCACGGTGCGACTCAAACTCTACAAGGGAAGCTGCATGGCCGTCGGCCGGAAATCCGCGGTGACGCTCTACGAGCCCGACATCGCCAGCTTCGACCACAGCGTGCTCTACGACCAGCGCGATGCGACCGGATTTCTGAACATCTACGGACTGCCTCTTAAAGTTGAAGCGCTGCTTTCGAAAAAGCAGGGCCGTGGATGATTTTTTAAAGCGTCTCAAATCCGGCTATTCCGCGCGCTGCGGCGACAGCGCTCTGCGCGCGGCGGCCTGGAGCGAGCTTTGCGGGCGCTACCCTCCCTCCATCGAGGCCTGCGCCGTTGCCGGGAAAAGTCCGCCCTCCACCCTCTTCGCGCGCGATGCCGGCGACCTGGGAATCGCCCTCCTCTGGATAGTCCAGGCCGCGCTGGTGCGTCCCATCGCCACCGAAACCGGTTTATACGAATTACGGGCCCCCTCCCCGTCCTCAATCGGAGCGCTCGCGCACTCGGAGGACACGGGACGCCCCATGCGCGCGCTGCTCGAAGACCGTTCGCTCCGCCTTTCGGGTGAGAAAAAATATATTACCGGTGGACTGGACGCCGATTTTCTTCTCATTACCGCGCTCGAAGAAACCGGCGGGACACGGCGCATCATTTACCTGCCGATGGGCCTTCTGCCGGCCGGCGCACTGGCGGAACTCGAACTGGGGATGCTGCGAACCACGAGTCATGCGCGGCTTTCCCTTGTGGATTTCACCCTGGATGACGTCTCTCTGCTTCCGGCCGACGGCCGTACGGTGAACCGGGCGATCAAGCGCTGGGGGATGGTGGAGCGCGCCCTGATACTCGAGGCGTACATCGGGCTGTGCATATACCTGGCGCGGCTACCGGTGGTTTCAGAGACGCTCGAACCGGACATAGCGGAACGCCTTGATCGGCTGGTTGATGCGCAGGCGAAATCGCGCCACGACCGGGTCGATGCGGCGATGAGCGGCGAACGGATCGACCCCCGTGACACCGAAATCGTCGAAGTCGCCGAGCTATCTAAATATATTTCCAGAAGAGCCGACCCCGCAGGCCTCCCGGCCGAGGAACTTTCGCGCATTGACGACCTCGACCTGGCCAGGCTGTTCTCTCCCCGATCGTAAGACTGATAATTATGAGTCCCGCACCGGTAAATTACTTGCATTTGAGGCTCCGTTTCTCCTACTGGAATTGACACAAATGAAATCTCACTGTTTTACACCGGACAACCGATCATGTTTAAAGATGTCGAATCGACCATTAAGGCCCTCGAAACCCAGCAGTACATCTGCTCCAAGGAGATCGCCACGACCGTTTTCCTTGCGATGAAGATGGAAAAGCCCGTGCTGGTGGAAGGTCCCGCCGGCGTGGGGAAGACCGAGCTCGGAAAATGCATGGCGTCGGCGCTCGGAATGGACCTCATTCGCCTCCAGTGCTACGAGGGACTCGACGAGGCAAAAGCACTCTACGAGTGGGAATACGCCAAGCAGCTCCTTTACACACAGATCCTCAAGGACAAGCTCTCTGCGCTCCTGGAAGGCGAAAAGACGCTTTCCGACGCGGTTGCAAGGCTCACCTCGGAGGAAGATGTTTTCTTTTCCGAGAAGTTTCTCATCCCCCGGCCTATTCTAAAATCGGTCATGGCGAAAAAACCGACCCTCCTGCTCATCGACGAAATCGACAAGTCCGATTCCGAATTCGAGGCGTTTCTGCTCGAGGTGCTCTCCGACTTCCAGGTTTCCATTCCCGAAATCGGCACGATCAGGGCCGAACGCAAGCCGTTCGTGCTGCTCACGTCCAACAACGCACGCGAGATGTCCGACGCGTTGAAACGGCGCTGCCTGCACCTGTACATCGATTTTCCCTCACAAAAGCTCGAGGAAAAGATCGTCACCATAAAGGTACCGGAATGCGGCGCACGGCTGGTGGGCGAACTCGTCGCGGCGATTCACCGCATCAGGGAGCTTCCTCTTAAAAAGGAGCCCAGCATCAGCGAAACCCTTGACTGGGCGAAAGCCCTGACGCTTCTGGGATGCGACGTGCTGCGCCGCGACCTCGCCGTCGACACGCTCAACTTCATCTTGAAGTACGAAAAGGACATCGAGCTGGTTAAAAAGCACTCCGCCGAGGTGTTCGTACATTAAATCAGCCAGGCCCTACGGGCGGGCAGTCAAAGCACGGCAATCGACTGTTATGCACTATGCCACCGAAGAACAGCGCCGCGGAACGCAAAAGATCCTCGAGTTCGTCAGGATACTCAAGGAGGCGGACGTGCGCGTCTCTCCGTCCGAGGCGATAGACGTCTTCGGCGCCCTGGGGTATGTGGATTATACCGACAGATCCCTCTTCAAGCAGGCGCTCTCGACCACCCTGATCAAGGACTATACCGATATCCCCATATTCGAACGCTGTTTCAGCGAATTCTTCGACCGGCGGCCTGCCGACGAGACGGACTGCCCGCTTACGGCCCTCCGTGGCGCCGGTACGGACGCAAACGGCCCCTCCGCCGAGGACATCCGCGAGGCGGGTGACACCATCGACGATTTTCTCGAAAGCCTGCCCGAAGAGACCCTGTCGACACGCTCCGTGCATGATATCGCAAACATCATTCTCGACGATGAATCGCTCGCGTCCTCGTCCGGAGCGCTCGGCATGATGATAATGAACGCACGCACGCGCCGGGGGCGTTCCGAAAACGCCGGGGATGATGAGGAAGACAACGACACGGTCAGGTTCATCATCGGCCGTGTTCGCCGAAGGATAAGGGAAAGGAACATCGGAAGGTCAATACGCAGGCGCGAGGAATACCTTCTCAACAAATTCATTTACCAGCTCAAGCCCGCCGAGGTCCAGGAGATGCGGGAGCTTGTCAGGCGCTTCGGCCAGAAGCTCAAGAACAGGATATCCCTGCGCAAGAAACGGGTGAAACACGGAGGGCTCGATGTAAAGCGGACCTTCCGCAGCAACCTGGCCCATGGCGGAATCCCGTTCAGACTGTATTTCCGCGACAAGAAGATAGACCGGCCCCAGCTCGTGGTGCTGTGCGATATATCGAGCTCGGTCAACCAGTATTCCCGATTCATGCTGCTGCTCACCTACACACTGCAGGGGCTGTTCTCGAAGGTGCGGACCTTCGCCTTTATCAGCAACATGGTGGAGATAACGCCGCTGTTCATGGAGATGGACCCCGAGCGGGCGCTTAATTCCATCTTCACCGACACCAGCTTCACCTATGGCTTCGGCAGCAACTATGGCCGATGTTTCGACCAGTTCGTCGACGGTTACAGCGACTCGCTGGGGAGAAAGACCACGGTGCTGGTGCTCGGCGACGCGCGTAACAACAACCAGGACCCGGGGATCGACTCTTTTATGCGAATAAAGGAGTCCTCTCGAAACATCTTCTGGCTCAACCCGGACAGGCGCCATCTCTGGGACTGGAGCGACAGCATCGCGGGCCTCTACGCCGCGCACTGTACCGAGATGAAGGAAGTGAATAATTTTCTGGACTTATCTGAATTCATCGATAAACTGTTCAAGTGATATGAATACCAGGATACAGGCGAGCCTTCGCGTAAAACTGATCTTCAGCCTCGTTTCGGTGGTGCTTATCATCGGCTCCGCCTCAATTACCATCGGCCTGAGAATCATCAACAATAACATCGTGGGACAGGCCTATGAGCAGGTCCAGAACGACCTCAAGACCGCGCGCTACATTTACGAAGACAAAATTCAAATAATCCATCACTTCATGCGCCACCTTTCCCTGCTCCCCTATCTCCACGACGCCGTGGAGCAAAACGACCGGAGGCTCCTCGTCAACAAGCTCCAGGAGGTCAAACGGGAGCTCAATCTCGACATACTGAACATCGTCGATCCCGCCGGCAGGGTGATCGTTCGGGCGCGCAATCCCTTTAAATCGGGGGACAGCGTTTCCGACGACAGGTACATCAGCTACGTCCAGACCAATCTCAAATCGTGTTACGGCTCGGACATAATGTCCCACGATCACCTCCTCAGGGAGGGGCGTGACCTCGCCGAAAGGGCGTTCATAACGCTCGTCCCCACGCCGATGGCCCGTAAAACCGACAACACTTACGAGGACAGGGGACTGGTTCTTAAAGCCGCATCCCCCATGATTCGCGACGGCAGGTTGATCGGAATCATCTACGGTGCGAAGCTGATCAACCGCAATTACGACATGGTCGACCAGATCAAGAGCCTTGTTTTCAAGGACCAGAAATACGGCGGTTTCGAATACGGGACGGCAACGATATTCCTCGAAGACCTGCGTGTCTCGACCAATGTTCTCCGTGAAGACGGGGTGCGCGCCATCGGCACGCGTATTTCGGAGGAGGTCTACAAGAAGGTGTTCGAGCGCGGGGAACTGTGGCTCGACAAGGCCTTCGTGGTCAATAACTGGTATATTTCCGCCTACAGCCCTATCTATGACCTGCACCGCAAGGTGATCGGAATGATTTATGTGGGCATTATCGAAAACAAGTTCAACGACATCAAAAAGGAAACCACGATCCTTTTCCTTGTCATCATCATCGTGACCCTGCTCATAGCCATCGGGCTTTCTATTTACCTCATCCAGAACTTCCTTCATCCCGTCAACATTCTGGTCAACGCGTCCAAGGAAATCGCCGAGGGCAACTACACCATCAAGATCCCGGTCGACTCCAAGGACGAACTGGGCTATCTCTGCAAGACCTTCAATTCCATGGTCGCCGCCATTGTTGAGCGGGACAATCTCCTGAAGGAGGACACGCAGAAACAGATTATACAGTCTGAAAAGCTGGCCTCGCTGGGAAAGCTCGCCGCGGGAATCGCCCACGAGATCAACAATCCACTCACCGGAGTGCTCACCTACAGCTCCATCCTTCTGGAGGAGCTCAAGGATACCGAGCATAAAGACGACCTCGAGGTGATCGTCAACGAGACACTGCGCTGCCGCAAGATAGTCCGGGAGATCCTCAACTTTGCCAGGGAAACGCGCATCGAGAAGGAGCACTCGAACATCAACAAGGTCATCAACGAAACGCTATCGATACTCGAGAAGCACGTCAACTTCCAGAACATCAGCATCGTCAAGGAATTCGACTCCGCCGTCCCCGACATGGAGATCGACATCAATCAAATTAAATCGGTCATCAACAATCTGTCCCTCAACGCCTCGGACGCGATGCCGGAGGGCGGCACGCTGACAATCCGGACCGTTTACGACTCTGCACCGAACGCCGTGATCGTCGAGTTTATCGATACCGGGCTCGGCATCAGCGAGGAAATCATTGGTAAAATATTCGATCCCTTCTTTACGACCAAGCAGACCGGGAAGGGCACCGGACTGGGCCTTGCCGTCACCTATGGGATTATCAAGCGACATAACGGCACCATTACCGTAAAAAGCTCGACGGGAGAAGGGACAACTTTTACCATCGTTTTACCCGTGGCGCAGGGAGTGGCCCAGTGAGACGGGGCGCGAAATCGCCGATGGCGGGCTTTTTGACAATAAGTGCTTGAAATTCATCGCGCCATATCGCAGTTTATTCACGAATGCGGTGCGCCATCTCCCGGACCGGCGGGCGACGACAATCGTGTACCGCAAGCCGAATGCGTGATCGCGTTGATTCCGTTTCCAAAAAAGGGCATAAAATGGCCATAGTAAAGATTCTTATCATTGACGATGAAGAAGTGGTTCTCAAGAGTTCATTGCGCATTCTCAAGAACGAAGACTACGAGATCGACACGGCCCCGGCCGGCATCGAGGGTCTCGAGATGGCGAAGAGTAAAAAATATGATATCGTCATCACCGACCTCATGATGCCCAAACTCGGAGGAATGGAAATACTCAAAACCCTCCAGAAGGAACAGCCGGACGTCACCGTCATCATCTTCACCGGGTACGCCACCGTGGAAACGGCCCGCGAGGCCCTTAAAAACGGCGCCTTCGACTATATACCGAAACCCTTCACCCCCGAGGAACTGAGGGACATCGTCAAAAACGCGATCGCCTCTCGACAGGACAGCTCCCAGACCCGCATGCTCGATCTCATGTCCATCGTATCGCACGAGTTGAAAAGCCCCATTTCCGTGGTGCACACCACCGCCGAGACGCTCTACAAGGGCTACTTCGGCAAGCTCGACCCCGGCCAGGAAAAGACGATAGAGACCATATTGCGCAACTGCCAGTATCTCGAGGACATCATCCGCAACTACCTCGACCTTTCGAAAATGGAGCTCGACAACATTCAGGCCTTCGCACAGCCGATCGACCTGGTGGAAGAGGTCGTAAAGCCGGTTGTTGAACTCCCCGAGCACGTTGCGAACATGAAAAAGATGCCAATTACCGCCGACCTCAAGCTACGGCCCACAATCAACGGCGATCCGAATTTACTGAAAATACTGGTCACCAATCTTGTCAACAACGCCATTAAATACGGCAAACCCGAAACCGAGATCAGGCTGACGCTCGAGGAGAAGGGCGGCGCCATAGCTCTTTCCGTCTACAACGAGGGTGTTGGAATATCAAGAGAAGACATAGAGGCAAGGCTGTTCCAGCGCTTCTCCCGCCTCAAACAAAAGGGAACCGAAGGGGTAAAGGGAACGGGACTGGGTCTTTATATATGCAAAACCATAGCCGAAAAGCACAATGGCACCATTGCCGTTGAATCGGAACAGGGGAACTGGGTGAAATTTACCGTAACCCTTCCCGTTTCGAAGAATGAATAGCGGGTCGATTTTTTATTCTTTACATGACGCCGCACGGATCTGTTATATTGTCCTGAAGCCAGTTTGACCGGGAGAATGACCGTGGCTGACACTGATGCGATTCCCGGTCTGCAGACGCGCGCCTACTGAATGCGGTCTTACCGTGAAATAAAGTGAATCATCTTCAGATGGAGCGACTTGGAGGGGCTGATGGAAATAGAATTCAAAGACCTGGGGGAGCACAAAATTGTAGAGGTGAGCGGTGAAGTGGACCTCTACAACGTCAGCGAGTTGAAAAAGGCGCTATTTAGCATAACGGACGGCAAGCATTCCAGCGTAATAGTCGACCTCAAGAACGTCAACTACATGGACTCTTCAGGGATAGGCGCCCTTGTGGCGGGCCAGAAAAAGATGAAAGCCCACAGCGGTAGATTCGCTCTCGTTAACATACACGACGATGTCCTGAACATCCTCAAACTCGCCACGCTCGACAAGTTTTTTAAAATATACGAAAGCGAGGATGAGCTTCTGTAGTTCCCGTCAGGAGACCCTCTTCATTACCAGCATCGTCATGTCGTCATGTGGCGGCGCCGCCCCCTGGAAGGTTGAAACGTCGTCGATTATCCTTTCGACTATCTCCTGCGCGTTGAGCTGGTGGCTGTTAATTATCAGCTGCTGAAGGCGCGGGCTGCCGTATTCCTCTCTTTTCTCGTTGCGCATTTCGGAAACGCCGTCCGTATACAACACCACGATGTCACCCGGATCAAGCCTGACCTTGGCATGCAAATACTCAACGTCTTCCGTAATTCCGATGGGCATGCCCTCCAGATTCGTGGCCGTGCACCTGCCCAGCGACGCCCGGTAGCAAAACAGCGGTCCGTGCCCGGCGTTCGAAAAAGACAGCTCTCCCGTTTCACGATTGTAAATCATGAAGAAAAGCGTGGCGAACTTGTCTACGGCGAAGTCGGCGCTCAGGGCGTCGTTGATCGACCGGACGATCGTCGCGCAGTCCACCCGTTTATTGGTCTTTACCGAGTTGGTGAACACGGTGCGTATCATGACCATCACGAGCGAGGCCGGCACCCCCTTGCCCGAAACGTCGCTGATGAGCGCCCCGACCCTGGTATCGCTGATATCGATATAATCGAAGTAATCGCCACCCACACCTTTGGCGGCCTTGGTGAATCCCTTTATCTGGATGCCCCTCTTTTCGTAGAAACCCATGGGATTGAGCCCCTCCTGGATTTCCTTCGCCAGCTCGAGCTGCTCCTCCATGATCCTGGATTCGATCTCCTTATCCTTTGCTTTCTTTAGTTTCTCCGTCATAATGTTAAAATCGTTGGCGAGAAGCCCCAGCTCATCGGACCTGTTGATGTCGATTTTATGCTCCAGATCGCCCGTTGAGATGATCGCGGCCCCCTCGGAGAGTTTTTTGATCGGTTTTATCGTCACGCTGGCAAGAATAAAGGATCCTAGAATCGCCACGGCGAGGAAAAATACGGCGATTACCATGATGTTCATCGTGACCTCGGCAATCTGGTCACGGATAATCCGGTCCGAAAACCCCATGCGGACCGTGGCGATCCTGTTTTTGAACAAAGTATGGAGCACCGGCCTGGAAAAATCATAGATAATGCCCCCCCTTTCGACCGGGTCCGGAAAGTCGAGCATGAGAGGGCGCTCGGTCTCGGCGTATTCCCGGGCTTTCCGCGTTATCTCGTCGTCTTCCATTTCACTGCCGTTTTTCTCGGGATCGAAGTTCTGTATGATTCTTCCATTAGGGTCGAAAATAAAGACATAGCGGATCGAGGTGATCTTCTGCACATTACGCACGGCGGCGATCAGCGCGAGCTCGTCTTTTGCGCTGATCGATTCCTGTGCCGTATTGGTGAGGTGTTCGATCTCGCGCTCGGCGAATTTAATGATTTCTGACTTCAGAAGCGCGCTTTCCGTGCGGATGAAATAGAGCGTCATGATGGCGATGACCACCGATACGAGCGTGATGATCGCCAGGGAGAACTTCATCCTGAGACCGAACCTCACCTTCGGTCCCTCCACGCGCGCGGCCGCGCCCTTCCCGGCCCCGCCTTTTCCTTCCCCTTTTTTCGCGACGGTCCCGTCCTTATCCTTCCCGGACCGGGTTTCGACGGTTTTTTTCTTTCTGTCCCCTGCGCCCATCATCACCTTCCTAATAGTACCAGGCTTTTGCGTATGTTATTCCTCGCCTTTTCGTGGGTCGGATCGATTACCAGCACCTTGCGCCATTCCTCAATGGCCTTGTCGAAATTGTTGTTCGTATAATAGTTGATTCCGTTGTAATAATACGTACGGACGAGCGCTTTCTGCTTATCGGTAAGCCCCCCACGTTCCCGTACGACCTCCCCGCCACCGAAGCGAAGCTGTGATTCGATCCTGTTCATCGCGATGAGTGAGCGGGTATGATTCGGGTCACGCGCGACGATCCAGCGGAAATTGCCGAGTGCCGCCTCGATATTATCCTTGCCTCCTCGCTGGTAGAGCTCCATGCCCTGCGCGTAACGCGCCTCGACCTCCTGCGGATTGAGCCCCGCCGGAGTGGTTCGCTCCGTGCCGCGTTTAGCCGCGCCGATAAGGTCTTTGATTTCGGGATAGTCGGCGGATATCGACCGTATCAACTCGAATTTGCTCAGCGCCTGCGTGAATTTTCGCCCTGCGAGCAGTTCCTTTCCCTCGTCGACGATTTTCCGGGCAAAATCCTGAAAGGCGGCCGGGTTCAGCGCCAGCTCGCATTTCAGAAGGAATTCGAGAGCAATGCGGTTCTTGGGGAACAGGCGGAGGATCTCATCCCACCGCCTTCTCGACTCGATGTAGTTACCCCTGTCATAGAGCTGCTTACCGGAAATAATAAGAGGGTTTACTATGCTGTAATAGGGTGAATCAACATCGACCACCTCTTCCTCTATGTCGCGGATGGCCTCCTTCACCATAACGATGTACTTTTTTGCAAGTTCATTGCCGGCGTCGAGGACCAGGGTTCTTTCGAGATGGGAAAGCGCTTCCTTATAGCGGCCTTCCGCATATGCCAGGAGTCCGTTCTGAAACTCGCGGTCGATGTTCCGAAGCCTGAGCAGGCGCTGTTCCTCGGCGTATTCCTTGCGGAGCCGGTCCAGGTCTTTTAGCCGCGCGCGTGCGTCTTTATAGTTCTTGATCAGCGAAAGGGCGGTCTCAAAATCATCGGCCGCCTGATCGAAGTTCTTTTTGCGTATATTTTCGATGCCCGACAGATAGAACTGCTCGGCCTGGATGCGCGTGAGCTCGAGGTTTCTGTTCGATTCGAGGATATCGTCAATCTGGTCAATGTATTTCTTCGCCTCGCGGTTCTTTATATCGAGCGAAAGGACCTCCTCAAAATCGTTTCGCGCGTCCTTATACTTCTTCTCACCGAAAAGCACTATCCCGGCGGCCAGGAGGAGCTGAATCTTTTCGTATTTAAGGCGGTTGGAAATCGCCATTTCAGCGTTGCGCAACCCCTCCAGCGCCGCGGTATCATTCGGAACGAACTCGAGCACTTCCCTGTAGTTCTCAAGTGCACCCTCAAATTCCATGGACTTCATCTTCCCCGCGGCGTCCTCCATCAGGACGATGTAACGCTTTTTAAGCTCTTCGGAAAGGCGCTTCTTGGCAAGCTCGATCCGTACCTCCTCCTGGAGTTTGCGCATGTCCTCGCGCATTATCTGCAAATCCGGATCCGCCGGGTCGATCCTGTACGCGGCCACGAAATTCGCTATCGCCAGGTCCGAGTCGTCACTTGCCTTTTGAACATCCACCGGAAGCTCCTGGCGGGCCAGCCGGTAATGAAACCGGGCCTTCTGATAGGCGAGGTCCTTGCGGTGTTTTTCCTCGTAGAGCACCTCGATCTTTTTCTGGATGTTTTCGTTGTCGGGCTCGATTTCGAGGATGCGCAGCCATTCTCCCAGCGCCCGGGTAAATTCCTTGTTCTTGTAGAACTCGCTTGCACGGCGGTCCAGCTCCGCAACGCTTTGGGGTTGCGCAACTGACGACATCATCATAACCGCGATGAGCACAAGGCCCGGTGTTTTTTTTCCGATCACGGATTTCATTATATCCTGCGGCCTATGCGGCCGCGTTCTCCATGGGTATCCCCTGTCACCGGCACGTTGTGGACCGTACCGCAACAGCACAATTACTCATAATTATACTGAATTTTCCCAGGGGCAGCAACAGGGTTTTCGCCTGCTCCGCCCGTTCGCGCTCCGGCCGATACCCCAATTTAAGCCCTTGTACTTTCAGTGAACATATACGTTCTCCCGATTCCTCCGGTTCTGTAATCATTCCGGGGGCAGGTCACCGGTTTATAGTGACAAAGGTCCTGTTGGACATAAGCCACCCCTGTGCGGCCATTTTACCTTCGGTAAATTTAATGAAAACGGCATCTCCGCGAACCACCTGATACGGACGACCGGTCGCCCTCTTTACGGCGCTCGCTTCAAAAGTGAGCGATCGATGTATGAAGGGATTGCCGTCCTGGTCTTTGCGGACATCTTTCTCGTTCGCGTCCTCCACCGATGTTACCATCAGATCGGCCAGGTAGTAGTCCCGGTACATGTCCCTGAATACGGCTTCGCTTTTGGGATACGCCTCGCATCGGGAATAGTTCTGGTAATTCATATCCTGGATCGCACGCGCCCATTTCGTGATTACATAGGCCGGCTCCGGGGTTTTGTCCGTTTTCTTACAGCCCACCGCCACCAGGGCGATGACAATGAAAGCAAAAATTGTCCTTTTCATACTCTACCTCCTCATCCGGTGCCGTACATTAAATTATCGTGCGCCGCGGAGCCGCGCTTTACGGAAAGTTACTTGAGGCCGAGCGCCTTTTCGCCGAAAACCTGGGCCGAGAATTTTTCTATTTTTGTGCCCTTCGCACGCCAGGCATCCCCGGGCAGCCCCGCCTTGTAACACGTATGCTCGAGGAAGGTGTTCCTGTCCCAGCCGTATTCGGTGGCCACCTGGGGAAGAAGCAGCCCGGTTCGGTACCCGGCGCCGATAATGAGCCCGTCGCGACCTACGATG
>JALOTJ010000138.1 GCA_025457965.1 Spirochaetota bacterium
TGATCCGTTCGAGAATGCGACCGCGCTGTATGGGCTTCAATATAAAATCTGCCGCGCCCATCTGGAGCAGGTCGGCCAGAACGGTTTTGGTCGTTTCGTCGCTGATGAACACGATCCTCGCGCGCGGTTTCTTCTGGACGATCTCGTAGAGCAGCGCGTAGCCGTCCAGGGTCGGCATGTCCAGGTCGGTGGTGATGATGTCCAGGTCGCGCGCGTACCGGTCATACAGCTGGAGCGCCTCCTTTCCGTCGCCCGCAGACGCCACGACCTCATAGCCCTCGGACTCGAGGATCTGGACGATCTGCTTTCGCTGAAATTCCTTGTCCTCGACGACCATCACCCTGTACGGCTTCCCGCTTGGCTTTACACCGTCGGGCCGCTTGGGATTAAGATTCGGGAAATCGTGCGAGCTCTTCATTACAAGTCCCCCTGCGATGGTAAGCATGGCGAACCGCTTGGCGGGAGGGCTACCCCTTGCCGGGACAGTTCCGCCGGGCGCACCAGTATTTATAAACCCGGCACCCGCATGCATGTCAACCGCAAATTTGCCCGGGGAGTCCCTTCACGGCTCCACGAGCTCATAGGCGTCGTCGCCAAGCCCGATCTGGCGGGCGTATTCGAGCTGGTAATCCCAGGGAAGATCGTACAGGGCCCGCAGGTTGTCCTTCGACCCGTCCCTGTCGGCGATCTTCGATCCCGGAAGCGGCGCCGCGCGGTTAACCAGGTCGGCCGAGGCCCGGTCGATCGCCACGGGATCGGTCGAGGCCAGAATGCCGATGTTCGGCACGATCGGCGCGTCGTTCCAGTAATAACAGTCGCACTGGGGCGAGACGTTCATGACGTAATTGATATACATCCACCTGCCCGGCTTGGTATCGACGATACCCTTTACGTATTCCGCGGTCCGCTCGTGAAGCGGCCTGTGATCGGTGGTCCAGATGACGGGTATGGCCTCGTAAGAGCAGATGACGGTGCATTCGCCGCAGCCGATGCACAGGTCCGGGTCGATCTTCGCCTTTTTGTTTTCATCGAACCGTATGGCGTCGGCCGGGCATCGCTTTATGCACATTCCGCAGGAGGTGCATTTATCGGCGAGCACCTTGGGCTTCATGTCGGAATGCAGCATCTGCTTGCCCGAGGGGGGCGCGCAGCCCATGGCCACGTTCTTTATCGCGCCGCCGAAGCCATAGAGCTCGTGGCCCTTCACGTGTGAAACCACCAGCACCGCGTCGGCGCCGTGGATGGCCGAGGCGATCTTGATCTCCCTGAAATGCTTCGATTCGACGGGTACGCTGGCATAGTCGTCGCCCTTCAGGCCGTCTGCGATGATCACCGGCGCCCCGGCCGTCTCCATCAGGAAGCCGTTGCGCACCGCGTTTTCGAGGTGATCGACCGCGTTGCTTCGCGAACCGCGGTAGAGCGTGTTGGTGTCGGTGATGAAGGGCCGGCCGCCACGCTCCCGTATCAGCTCCGCGAGTGTCCGTATGACGGGCGCCGGGACGAAGGCCAGGTTGCCGTACTCGCCGAAGTGGGTCTTGATGGCCACGAAGTCCTTCTTCGCGATACGGTCCCCGAAGCCGGCCTTGAGAAAAAGCTTTTTCGTCTTGCTGAAGATGTTCTCCCTGCTGCTGCAGCGAAAATCGGCGAAATATACCGTGCTCATGGCGACCCTCCAGTCTTTGATTCTGCGGACGGCCCCCCGTATCGGAGGGACTGCGGCCCGGAGGACACAGGGTAAGCACCCACGGGGGGTGGTGGTCAAGTCAATTTATGAGAACCGGGGCCGGTCCGTTATTTACCATATCGCGCTTTTATCCGCTGTGATTTCTCCTTCCATATCCGGGACTGCTCCCCATGGCCCTGGAGCTTCATAATGATCGCAATGCTGTTGTAGGGTACGTAATTGGTGGGATCGAGCTTTATGCTGGCGTTAAATTCGCCGAGCGCCCGGGCAAGGTCGTTCCGATCGAGGTAGATGTCGCCGATGGTATTGTGCGTGCCCGCCCGCGAGGGGTCCAGTTCGTTCGCCCTGAGAAGGTCGGCCAGCGCCCCGTCCGGATGTTTGAGCGCATAGAACGACGAGCCGCGGTTATGGTACGCCGACGAAAACAGCGGATACAGTCGTACGGAGGTGTTAAAATACGGCACCGCCTCCGCATATTTCCCGCCCATCATGAGATACGCGCCGATGTTGTTATGCTCCACCGCGATAAACTCCTGCCGCGAGAGTGTCTTCATGTACACGCCGGCCCGTATCGATTCTTCGGGTATCTTCAAGGTTTTGACATAGTACGAATCCGGCCGGACCACGGCCCGCGTGGTCTCCCAGTTTAGATAGGTGCCGTCATCGAAATAGAATCTGACAAAGCTGTGATTGGGGGCGTACACCGGGACGATCGGGATTCTTATGACCTCGGCGATGGCGATGTAGAGAGCGCAGTAATTGTCGCAGTCGACCGTCTTCGTCTCGAGTCCCCTGCCCAGGAGCAGGTTTTTCCCGAATGTATATCCTTCGCCCGCGAGAATCGAGTCGATCGCCTGAAGTACGGCGATTGCCTGCTCGGTCGTATGGCTTTCCCGCGGCCTTATCTCCGCGGCCGCCCTGACGATAAGGGCGTTGACGGCGGAATTTTGATCGCGCGCGGCGCCGAGGTCCTTCTCTATATCAAGAAAGTCGTGCGCGATCGTTCTGGGCTCTCCCCTGTATTGCGCGTGGACGGGCAGAGGGGCGCGGGCCGCCGAAACGAGCACGCATACGAGTGCCGCAATCAGGAACTGTTTTATCACCGTGGCCATCGTGCACATTGCGAATTCTCCATCGATCCCGTCTGCAGCGACGGACGGACCGATTATCGTTGGTTTCCGTAAGGTTTTTATTGGGTCGAACAGTATGTCAGTGCGATTTCTTTTTTACAATCATTTAAATTGATTCCGGACCCGGGCTGATCGCTCTGATGGCCCGAAAGACCTCGTCGAATACGGATCGGCGCGGTACTCCGGGTGAAAAGCAACCCTGAAATTTGCGCTTGACTTTTCACAAATCATCGTGCTCTGGTGGGAAAATAAAAAGAACCATTCTATCCCTCTGGTCATGGTTTTTTAACATGGCTTCGTGCACACAAGGCGTGTTGTGACAAGCGCGCCCATTTATAATGCCGGGAGGAACCCCATGAGAATCATCAAAACAATTTTGCTCGTCGCGATCTTCCTGTTTTCCCTTGCACCCTGCGGAGCGCTCTTCGCCGTGGAGTACAACTTCATGATCTCGCCGCCGCCCATTCCGTGGTTCGAGTTCCAGGAGGGGCAGTACGACATGCGGGTCGGCGCGACCTATTTCAACATGTCGGGCGATGTCGAATACGAAGGCGATGAGCAAAGCCTGGAGATCAACGGCGGCGCCGGCAGCATGATCGGGCGCTACGCGTTCCACGAGCGGTGGGCCGTCGACGGGGGCTTCAGTTTTATCGGCGGCGGTGGCACGGCCGGCCCGGCGGACATCGGATTGGCCGGCTTCTCAATCCCCCTCGACCTCGAGTTCCAGGCCGTAAAGACCGACAAGGTGTCCCTTCTTTTCTTCGGCGGGCTCAATTATTCCTTTGTCTGGACGGGGATATGGATCACTGACTCGGGCGGCAACGACACCGAAATACAGGCCTACACCAACCAGTACGGCCCGCAGCTCGGCGCGCAGCTGAGCTTCAAGACGGAGACGCTCGCCATAGCCCCGTTCCTCATCTGGCAGCAGCTTTCCGGTTCGGCGAGCGCCGACGTCTATTATAACGGATCACTGGTGAGCAGCGGCTCGGCCAGCCTGCCGGCGACGACCTTCGTCTTCTACGGGCTCGATATCGTGTTCCTGCCGATTAACCTCACGCTCAGCACGGTAATGCAGCAGATCCTGGCCAGCGGCGACAATAAAGGAATACGCACCATCATCATCTCGCTGAGCTACGATTTCCAGTGGGGAATCGAGGAAAAGAAGTAGGACGTAATTGTTAAACCGCGGCGGTCGGCATCACACCGCCGCGGAACCGTAAAACCGGCACATCGCCGAAAAACGATTATCCATCGTCCCTGTGTACCCGTCCCGGCCTGAAGGCCGGGACGCAGACGGCGGTATCCTCGCCGCCGCCCTCGTGAGGCGTGCCGTGGCGCACCCACTCCCCTTTCTCCACGATGACGGCCCGGCCCCGCGCCGATCGCGTGGATTCCGCTCCGGCTCGCTCCAGCCCCGCGGGCTTCGCATGCGCGCGATGCTGATATTGCCGCTTCGCGAATTCACCGCGCCGACGTACTCCTCTATCGTCTTCGGCGGCGAGCCCGCGGCGTTGATGGTGTTCGGCTGGGTGATGATTTTCATGCCGTCATCCTCGGGTTTTCGGGAATCGTGAGTTTCATCGATCACTCTCGCGCACCTGCCAGCAGGGCCCTGCTCATCGCTAGGCCGGGCCGGTCGATGACCGCGAATCCGGCACCGGCGAGCCGTGCCTCCATCGCGTCGAAGGCCTTTCCGGTTACATGGAACTTCGGCTCGATGACGAGGAGCCTTCCCTCCGGCTTTAGGATGGTTTCCAGTTCCCGGAACAGCGCGTCGTGGTCCGGAATCTCGTGGACAACATAGAAGGCCAGAGCGAAGTCCACCTTTTCGGTGACGCCGATGCGGTCGGCCTCGCACCGGTGGGTTTCGATTATCCGGTCCAGCTCCGTGCCCCGTATCTTTTTCCGCACCCTGTCGAGCATGCCCTGCTGAAGATCCGCGGCGATGAGCTTCCCTTTGCCGGCGAGGAGCCTCGCAATCTCGATTGAGAAAAAGCCCGGACCGCAGCCCAGGTCGAGTACCGTCATTCCGGGACGTATGTATGGGTGCAGAATTTTCCGGGGATTCTGGAACAGCCTCCGCAGAGGATTGTCGAGACTGCCGGCGAGCTCGACCGGGCAGACCATTGTATTGATGTCTTTTCGCATTGGTATCGCATTCCTCCCCGTTTTTTCACCGCCCACAATATCCGAAGGCCGGGTAACAAGGATATTCCCTTTTGTAACGGATTATTGCAATTGAATATTTTTTCGGCGCTTTCCGTCCTCGCCCCGTATGGGCCAGGCATGCCTGGCCCATACGGGGCGGGGACGGTTGTTTCGCGGACACCCGATGAACGCTTGACATTTTGAGATACACGGGTATCGTACGCATCACCATACACCATTACTCACGGGAGACCTTCATGGCACGCTCCAACTGTGAAAACTGCGCCATGCGCGCGAAGTACGACAGGGCGCCGGAATCGCTGATGGGCAGGTTCTGGAAATGGCACACGCG
>JALOTJ010000006.1 GCA_025457965.1 Spirochaetota bacterium
CTCCAGCGTTTCGGACTTGCCTGCGCCGGTATCGCCGATTATGAGGATGTTCTTCCGGGCGTCATCCAGGTCGATCTGCACAAACGCTCCGTGGAAGGGGAGCCGACCCGCCTGCATCATGCGGATGTTGTGCAGTGTGAGCACCATTTTTTTCAGATAGCCGAAATAACCGAACTCGTCTCGGTTCGGGGCGGCCGCCACCAGCATGCCGCCCTCGGGATCTTCATGGAAGACCGTGGGGCACTCCGCGAGCGCGTACAGTCCGTCTCCGGGCACGCCGAACATATACAACGCGTCGGGCTTCCGCGCAAGGTCGTCGTCGTCCGCTATCTCGAAGAGGTTGCAGAGCGAAAAGCCCAGCTCGAAGAACTTCGCATGGAAATAGACGAGGATGAGCAGCGGCCCGACCTTCGCCGGGTAGCACAGCCATTCATCGTCCACCGGATCAATCACTTCAAGCGGGTTCCGCGCCACCCTGACGAACTGTCCGGTTCGCTTGTTGATCGGAGGGTTCAGGATCAGCGGCGGATTGATGAGTACCTGCCGGATGACGCTGATTCTGGATAATTTGTCGTATAAACCGCCGGGCAGCCGAAGCGGCCGGGGGAGGGATATGGCGGCGATCTGGGCTCCCGCCGCCAGCTGGCGGTATATCCTGGGGTGGGTGGAGGTTAGGTTCTCATCGATGTCCCTGTAGGCGCCGCGGACCAGGTGCGTCATGCGCTCCACGGTTTCATTGAAGGTGCGGTAGGGCCTTTTATCCAGGCTGTCGCCCTCGGAGTCGCAGACTATGAAGCGGTCGTGCGCGCGCCAGTAGTTATAGAGCTGCTCGATGAGCCTGCTGAAGGCCGGGATGTCGCGAAGAAAGACCTCGGCCCCGTTAACGACGTTTGGCACGACCTGGGCCGGAAGCTTGGCGAGATGACGCAAGGTTTCCGCCAGGAGCGCTACGGCCTCCTCCGGGGGGAGCGTCCCGCCGCCGGCCGTTTCGAGGAGTGGCGAGCGTTTTTCACGCAGCATTCCGAGAAAGCGCGTAAGAACCTCACGGAACAGCGCGCTTGAAAAAAGCTCGTCGGGCGTCTCGCACACCTTTCCCCTGGTGTAGAGTATGACCTTGTTGTTCAGTATCCTGAAACTCATCGTGTTCATGGTTTGACCTCCCCGGTTATGGGTGAATTGCCCGACGGACGGATGGGTACGGCGCTGATAATGGACCAGAGTTCGGTCGATCCCTGCCCGATGCGCCAGAAGGCGGTCGAACCGATTCCACTGTCGCGACAGAGCTCGAGTTTTTTCCTGGTGGAATTGATGTCGTCGTAGTAGACGTTGACGGTCACCTGTTCGCTGTAGCGGAAATGACAACCCGACTCCGGAGTGTAAGCGGGGGTAACTCCCTTATCGCTGACGAGGTTGTCGATATGGTGGCCGCGCAGTGCGCGGGCGAGCGTTTTGTCCTGCCAGGCCCTGCCGTAGAGGGGGAGCCCGACGACGAGCTTGTGGCGGGGAACATTCCGTTCGGCGAATTCGATTATTTCCCGAAGCCACACCACCGAACCAACCGGTCCGGGCCGGCTGGTTCTCCAGTGCTGGTCGTACGCCATAATGATGACTCGATCAACGAGGGCCGATATGGCCGCGTAGTCGTACGCGTCCGCGACTGGTTTTCTGCGCGGGGGCAGAGCCACGCTGAGGATCTTGCCTGTCGGGAGGCTTTTCCTTATTTCTCCCAGGAATCCGAGAAAGTTCTTTGCGTCATCGGCGGGCACACTCTCGAAATCGACCTGTACTCCGTCATACCGTATCGAGGCGCGGACGATATCGTCAACAAGGCGTTTCCGGTAGGAAAGTTCCGGATTGAGGCAAAAATGCGTGAGGGCGGGATTGGAAAGCTCCGTGATGACAAGGTGCACCCTCGATCGCGCGCGAAGGACCCCGGGCAGGGCGGGCGGTGCCGGGGGGGTGCCGAGGACCCCTTTCGAGGTTATCGGAACGCTGAAGTAACCGATGTCGGTAAGCGGTTCGGCGCCCGAAAGCTCCCGCTCCTCCCCCTTCATCAAGTACCCCCATACCTCGTTAAAAACCAGGGGAAGAAGAACAGCGGCTTCTCCGCGCGCGGGCGATTCTTTCGCGGCCTTGCTTTTTTTCTCCATTACCGGACCGTTCACCCTCTCGTTTGCCGTCGAACAGGCGAGCGTGGCAAGCAGACCGATAGCTAAACCCGCGTTCCGCAATCTTCTCATGAGAATCCTTCCTCCAGGTCTCGTCGTATCGTCCGATCCGGGCATGACCGGGAACAACAAAAAAAGCCAACATCGCTTTTCCTCCGTTACCGCCGGGGAGTTAAAACGATATTGGCTTATCGAACGAGGATCCACCCCTGTATCTCCGGGATTTCCGCGCCCTTTCGCGCTGAACGCCCGTTGATTATGGCCGGGAGGACCTTCCCGCAATCTTCCAATCGATTCCGTCGACTGGGACAGTACTTTTCCGGAGTCGATTTTGTCAAGATTTTTTAATTCTGTCCTCGAGGTTGCAATCCATCGTGAATACAATGACGCGCTCGCCGGAAACGGTGCTGATGTCCGTGTGCATGCTCCGGCTCTCGCAGCCGGTGATGTCCCTGAGGATTGCGCAGAGGAGGGGCCTTGCCTCTTCAAGAAGCTTGACGCGAACTTTTTTAATCAGCACAAGCCCTTCTTCGCTCCTGGTGAGCTGCTCCTCGGCGCGCGTGAGGACCCCCTTGAGGCGCACGATGATCATGTCGTCGATTATATACGTACGGGTCTCGACAGGGCCCCTGCCCATGTACTCCTTCTCGAACTTGATCAGCGCCTCGCTGATCTCGGCTTCGACCATTCCCCTGCTCTTGTTTCTCACGGCCTCGACCCCCGGCGTTTGCGCGGCCGTATTCGACCGGTCGCATGTTATATCAATAGCATATGCGGCGGGTGCGCGTCCAGAATTTTTCGTGAGTTCCGCCCGGCGCCCGGGGGGACTCCATGCCTTCGGTTGACTACTAACGTGCGGAAAGATGTTTTGCAATTTTTGATGATATATTTATAATATAATAATATATGCATAAATAATATATTGTAAAATATAAAATAACAAAATAACAATTAATGTATGAATAAGAAAAAATAATAAATTATGGTTCATTAGCATTAAAATAATATTGACTAAAACAATCATGGAGTTACGGTTGGTGGGTGATTTACGTGTGAGGCGCAGCGATCACAAGGCCGCCCGCAAAGGGTACCATGAGCTCTGCTTTAGGTCTTGTCGGTTTGCGTACAGCCGTCCGCGGTGCTTGTGGGCCTGTCGTTCGTAATGCTCTTGATAGCGGGCGGTGCTGTGCGCAATCGGCAACGGAAATACTATTGCGTGGAGTGTTATGGTATGAATCAGAAACCTGGCGTGTGCACCTTCTGCGGGACAGGGTGCGGCCACTTCATCGGTACCGAAAACAACAGGATCACCCGGGTCTACCCCTCGCAGAACCATCCCGTAAGCAAAGGACGCCTTTGCGTGCGGGGCTGGAACATTCATGAACTCCTCGACACGCCTGAGAGAATAAAAAAGCCGCTGGTGCGCGCGGACGGGGGCTTTAAGGAATCCTCGTATGATGACGCGGTAGCACGCCTGGTGGACGCTTTAAAGAAATATCCCCCCGAGTCTATCGGCTTTCTCGCGTCACCCCGCTCGTCGAACGAGGAGCAGTATCTGTTGATGAAACTCGCGCGCGCAGCGTTCAAAACGAACAACATCAGCCTCGACAGCGATTCCGGTCACCGCGCAAGCCTCAATGTGCTCCACGCGGGCACGGGAATGGCGGGCATGCTCGGATCGATCGAGGAGATCCGTAAGGCCGAATTCATCCTCGTGGCGGGCATCGACATCACACGCCAGAACCCGATAATTGGAAGCGAGATCCACATGGCCCGGCGCGCCGGCGCCATGGTGGTAACGCTTGACAGCCGGCGCACGCAGATCGCGAAGCTCTCGAAAAAGTTTTTACAGGTAAAACCCGGCGCCAACAGGCTGGCGGTTCTCGCGCTCGCCAAAACCATTTACGATGAAAACCTCTCGGACGCCGCCTTTTTGAGCGCGCACACCGAGGGATTCGAAAAATTCCGCCACGCCTTCGGCTTGCTTCCCGACAATGAAGTTTCCGACAGGACCGGCATTCCGGCCGAAGAAATAAAGGCCGTCGCCCGCGACCTCGCAAAGGCGAAGTCGGCGATGGTGTTCTTCTCGTCCGGCATCTCCGGCCTCGACGAGGATACCATCGGTTTTATCTACAATCTCTTCCTCATGGCCGGCAAGGTCGGCAAGGAGGGGTGCGGCGTCAATCCGGTCGCGGGGCTTAACAACCTTCAGGGCGGGTACGACATGGGAATCGCCCCCGATCTTCTTACCGGGTTCCAGGCGCTCGAGGACACCGCGGTCGCGAAGAAATTCTCCGCCGAGTGGAAGGCCGACGTGCCGGCGGCCACGGGCGCACCCATCTATACGCTGTTGTCGGATCCGTCGTCGAAGCTCAAGGCGCTTGTGGTGGTGGACCACGACGAGGGGATCGTGCGCTACGCCGACGCAATCAAAAAACTCGATTTCGTCGCCTACATCGGCGCCTTTAAAAACCCCTTCGCCGAGTACGCGCATGTCGTGCTTCCCATCGCGACCTATGTCCAGGAGGACGCCACCTTCACCAATACCGAACGCAGGATCCAGTACTCGATGAAGAAGATCGAGCCGGAGGAGGGACTGCTTCCCGGCTGGAAGCTCTATGCGATGATCGCGGGGAAGGCGGGCCTGTCGTGGAAGTACGCGAAGGTCTCCGACGTGATGGACGAGATCGCGCGCCTCACGCCGACCTACGCCGGGGTTTCGCACGCGAAGCTTTCGGCCGGTTTCGGCATGCAGTGGCCGGTGGACGAAAAGAACCCGCAGGGCACCAGGCGCTTCGATATCGCGCAGGCGGGACGAAAACTTTCATTTTACAAGGTAAGCGATGTCTTCGAGGTGCCGGCGGCGAAGGAGCAGTTTCCCTTCCTGCTGATGGTCGGCAAGGCGCAGCACTTCTGGCATCAGAACAATCTCATGAAGAAGACGCACATCCCAATGCGCGAATACAACGCGACGCTAATGGACTATCCGGAAGGCTACGTGGAGATTTGTCCGCGGAGCGCGAAGGAGATAGGCGTGCGCGACCGCTGGCCGGTGCGCGTGGTTTCGCCCCACGGCGAGATGCGCGTGGATGTGAAGGTTTCGGAGGACGTAAAGCCCAACACGGCCTATGCGCCGTACTTCGTCCAGGAAATGATCTCGCGCTTTTTGCTTGGGCACACCGAGGTTCTCAGGCAGGGAGAAGACGCAACGATTCCAGTAAGGATTGAGAAGGTATGACCATGTTCCTTATCAAGAAAGCCGACGTCGGTAAAATCGCGCAGGAGCTCGGCCGGGAATACCAGGTATACGGCCCCATGATCGAGAAGGGCTCGGGGCAGACCTTCTTCGACAGGGCGGAAGACGTTGCCGAGATCAACCTTTCGGCACCCATCCCGTCAAACCCGCCCAAGTCGGTCGTGTTTCCGCAGATGGAGCGCATTCTTTCATACGAATACGACAGGACGAAGAACACGGTAAAGATGGAGCCCGATTACGAGGTGACGCCAAAGGCGCTTGTTGGCCTTCGC
This sequence comes from Spirochaetota bacterium, assembly GCA_025457965.1. Taxonomy (GTDB): domain Bacteria; phylum Spirochaetota; class UBA4802; order UBA4802; family UBA5368; genus MVZN01. Next base: position 5,697 of record JALOTJ010000006.1, read on the forward strand.
CCCTGCGACCTGGCCGGCATGCTCTGCCTGGACCGCTTCTTCATGGGGCAGGAGTTCGTTGACGAGGTGTACCTGAATCACAGGAAGAAAATGTTCATCGTCACCAATACCTGCGTTACTCCCTTCAAACAATGCTTTTGCGTATGCACCGACAGCGGGCCGGCGGCGGGTGAGGGCTATGACCTCAATCTTACCGACCTCGGCAAAGAGTACCTGGTAGAGGTCGGCTCCGAGAAGGGTGCGGCGCTGGCGGCGAAGCTCTCTCTCGCCCCGGCGAACGATTCCCATCTCGCGCTGAAAAAGGAGAAGGTCGATCAATCCATCGCCATGTTCGAGGACATCGCCGTCGATTCAAAGGCGTGGGTCTCGCGCGTCATGAACCGCGTCACCACCGGCTTTGTAAAGGACGATGTGTGGGAGTATATCGGCGACCAGTGTTTCGAGTGCGGGGCCTGTACCTTCGTATGCCCGTCGTGCTCGTGCTTCAACATCGCCGACGTCAACAACACGGACTGCGCCGGCTGCGCGGACCGGCTGCGCACCTGGGACTCGTGCTCGTACGAGGGATATTCGCGCATGGCGGGAGGCCACAATCCCCGCAAACCCGTTGAGGACCGGCGCAACAAACGGTTCTTCTGCAAGCTGTCATACTCGCAGATGAAGAAGTATCTGCGGCCGGGCTGCGTAGGGTGCGGCCGGTGCGCCTGGGTGTGTCCCGGCGATATCGGTCTGCCGAACGTCGTGACCTATGTCAGAAGGGAAATAACAGGGTAGGGGAAGCGTATGAGCCAGGTATTGAACATCCAGAACGGAAAGATAGTCACTATTCCCGAAATCGCCACGATCGAGGAGATCAGGGATGAGATTCGCGAGGTGAAGACCTTCTACCTTTCGATCGACAACAAGGATATATGGAATAATTTCAAGTACAGGTCCGGGCAGTTCGTCATGTGCACGATATTCGGCGCGGGTGAGTTCGCCGTTTCGCTGCCGCCCAGTCCGGAGAACGACCGTTTTCACATAACGGTACGCACGGTCGGCAGGGTGACCAGCGCCCTCCACGCGCTGAAGCCCGGCGACAAGGTGGGCCTCCGCGGACCGTTCGGCAACGGATTCCCCTTCGAGGAATTCAAGGGCAAAAACCTGGTCTACGTGGCGGGCGGGATCGGCCTGATACCGCTGCGCTCGTCCATCGTCCACGCGCTGCAGCACAAGAAGGATTTCGGACGGGTACTGATGCTTCACGGCGCTCGCACTCCCGACGACCTCATGTACAAGGAAAATTTAAAGGAGTGGCAGAGTTTCGAGGGATTCGAGACCTATATAACGGTTGACGTGCCCACCCCCGACTGGAAGGGCGAGACGGGTTTCGTGCACACCCTCTTCGACAAGGCGAACCTCCCCGTCGAGAATACCGTCGCCTTCGTGTGCGGGCCTCCGGTCATGTTCAACACGGTGATCGGCGAGCTCATGAAGCGCGGCCTCTCGGACGAGAACATCTACTCGACGCTCGAGCGGCACATGAAGTGCGGCGTGGGCAAGTGCCAGCACTGCGCCGTGGGGAGAACCCTCGTCTGCACCGACGGGCCGGTGTATACCTACCGGCAGATCAAAACGCTCGGCGAGGAGATATAGCCGCCGGAGTCCGCGGCTTATTGATACTGATGGAACGGAAAGCGATGAGCATGGTCGATGACATACGAAACGCCCTTTCAGGCCGGGTCTGCATCGTGGGCATGGGAAACACCCTGCTCGGCGATGACGGCGCGGGCGTTGTCATTGTCGAGGCGCTCCGTGGCGCCGGCGCTAACGGCCGCGCGCACCTGGTGAACGCCGAGGACATCATCGAGAGCCATGCCTTCGAGATCGCCGACGGCGACTGGGACAGGATCGTCGTGATCGACGCGGTGCGCTTCGGCGGCAGGCCGGGGGACGTGATGTTCGGCAGCTTTTCCGAGATCGGTGATTTGTTGAACGGCTACTCGACCCACAAGCTTTCGCTGCGCCTTTCGGAATCGATCTGGCGGGAGCGTGGCAAAGACACCTACCTCCTCGGGATCGAGCCGGAAAGTCTTGATTTCGGAGAGGGACTTTCGCAGGCCGTAAAAAAGAGCGCCGACACGCTCGGTGACATACTTCTTGAAGCAGTTAAACAGCACCCCGAAGGAGCATGTGTATGAGTGACCTTTATGGAAAACTGATTCTCGCGATGGCGATACTTCTCTGCTCGGCGATCGTTGTGCCGTTTGTCGCCGAAAAACGAAAGCTTGCGGGCTGGCTCAATTTCATCTTCGTAGCCGTTGCGGGGGCCATCCTTCTTTCGATCAGCTACAGCGTCATCTTCGTGCAGTCCCTCCAGACGCAGCTCGTATCGGTGGGGCCGCTCGATATGTACTTCCTCCTGGACGGTTTTTCCGGGTTTTTCCTGGGCATCATCGCCGTCATGGCAATGGTAAGCGCCTTTTACTCGATCGAGTACATGGAGCACTACGACGACTACGGCCTGCGAAGCTACTACGCGAACTACCCGATTTTCGTACTGGGTATGGCGGGGATCGTAACCGTGGACGACCTGACCACGGGTTTCACCCTGGCCTGGCAGGCGATGACCGTCACCAGCTATTTCCTGGTTCGCTTCGAACACCGGAAGCCCGAGATTGTAAAGGCCGCCAACAAGTACCTCGTGCTCATGGAGCTCGCCTGGGTTTTCATCGTCGTCGCCGCCTTCATCGCCGGCACCTCGATGGGCGATTCGATCCATGCCGTTACCCGAAGTCTCGGGGGCACGCACGGCGCGGTGCCGTACATCGTCTACGGGCTCATTTTCCTCGGATTCGGATTCAAGGCGGCGGTGTTCCCCTTCGGCCAGATGTGGCTGCCCGACGCTCACTCCATCGCCCCGTCTCCGATAAGCGCGCTCCTTTCGGGCGTGATGATAAAGACCGGCGTCTATGGAATAATCCGCACCTTCTTCTGGATGGTGCCGCACACAGAAACCTTTCACTTCAGCGGCGCCTTCTGGGGCGCGCTCATCGCCTCCTTCGGAGTGGTGACGCTCTTCATCGGCACCGTGCAGTCCATGAAACAGAGCCAGTCCAAACGCCTGCTCGCCTATTCCTCGATAGGGCAGGTGGGCTACATCATCTTCGGCATCGGCGCGGCGCTCTTCATGGTGAACGCCGACTGCTCTTTTTGACCAGCGGCAGCGTTCTTTACAGCACCGGGACCAAGGACCTCAACAGGCTCGGCGGACTCATCAACCTCATGCCGGTCACCGCGCTCGTTGCGGGCATCGCCTCGCTCTCGATATCCGGCGTACCGCCCTTCAGCGGATTCGCGAGCAAGTGGACGCTGGTGTCGACCTCGCTTCTTGCCGGTGGCGAGGTGCTCTTCCTGGTGATCTTCGGAATCATCGCGCTCTTTACCAGCGCCGTGACGCTGTCCTGTTACGTAAAATTTTTCGGAATGACCTTCACCTCGGCCGGGGCCGAGTGGAGCATCGGCAGGGAAGTGAAAGAGGTGCCGGCGGGAATGCTTATCCCGAAGCTCTTCCTTACGGCGCTCTGCCTGCTACAGGGGCTCATTCCCTTCTTCTACTTCCAGACGATCATCGGTATATTCGCGAATTCCGGCGGCTCGGCCGTATCGGCGGCTTTCAGGAACATGCACGTTCAGGATCACGTTTTCAACTCGGCGATGGGCGTGTCGGTGAGCATTCCGGGCCTTTCGTCGGTGTCATCGATGGCGGTCCCGGCGGTGCTCCTGCTGGTCTTTGCGGCGGCGTTCGGTCTTGCCGCCCTTATCCGGCGCGCTGGTGGATCGAAGGAGCGCGAGGTTCCCACCTGGCTCTGCGGATACCAGGACCTGACCGACAAGACGAGGTACCGCGACAAGAGCATGTTCTCCGCGCTTAAAAACCTGCTGTATTGGACCGGCGGGAACGTAAAGGACTAAAGAAGGCCATCCTTATTAAACGAGGTACGGTATGCCAGGGATTGAAGAGATCAAAAACGGCTTAAAGAAAAAGTTCAAGGACGCCGTCGTCGCCGTTGAGGAGCAAAACCCGACGAGGCTGTTCGTGGATATAAAAAGCGCGAAGGTGCGCGAGATTTCAAACGAGATCATCGCCATGGGCGGACGCTACCTGGTGAGCATCGGGTACGACAACATCAGCCGCGACAAGACGCTGGGCATGATCCACACCTTCGGTTTTGACAGGGATGGTATTTTCCTGTCGCTGCGCACCGCGGTCCCCGAATCGAAGCCCGTAATGGATTCCATCACGCCCGACATCCCCAATGCCGGATGGTCCGAGCGCGAATACATGGACCTGCTGGGCATGAAATTCACCGGTCATCCGAAGCCGAAGAGGCTCATCCTCGCCGACGACTGGCCGGAAGGCGTGCATCCGCTCCGCAAGGACATTCCCTGGAACCTCATGCCGCCGGCGGCCGAGGACGTGGCCTACCAGCTCGACGAGTGCCCCGAGGGGTGCAGCATCGTCCCGGTCGGCCCGTATCACCCCACGCTGCACGAGCCGGCGCACTTCGCGGTGTACGTGGACGGCGAGACCATAAAGGGAAGCGACTACCGCGGCTTTATGACGCACCGCGGCATAGAGAAGCTCTGCCAGACACAGCTGACGTATAACGAGATACCCTTCGTCGCCGAACGCATCTGCGGCATCTGCGGCTCGGTGCACGCCACCTCATACTCCCAGGCGGTTGAGCTCGCCGGCGGTATAAAGATATCGCGCAGGGCCGAGTACATCCGCACCATCATGCTCGAGATCGAGCGCATCCATTCGCACCTGCTTTGGCTCGGGGTCGCCGGTCACCTCATCGGTTTCGACACCGTATTCATGCAGTCGTGGCGCATTCGCGAGCCCATCATGTGGCTGGGCGAGCGCATGACCGGAAACAGGAAGACCTACGGGATGATCGTCATCGGCGGAGTGCGCCGGGACATCACCCCCGAAATAAAAGAAGATATTCTGAACGTGATCGGCAAGGTCGAGGAGGAACTACTCACCGTGCAAAAGGCGATACAGGGTGACTCGGCCATACACCGGAGGACGAAGGGCGTCGGCTACGTTTCGACAGCCGACACGGTGCTCTGGAGCCTGGTCGGGCCCGTTGCTCGAGCCCGGAACGTCGATATCGACGTACGGCGCGACTACCCGTACGCCGCGTACGATGAAATGAAGTTCGACGTGCCGGTCTTCGATTCCAACGACGTGTGGGCCACCGTGCTGGTGCGCCTGCTCGAGACCTTCGAGGCGATAAAAATAATCAGGCAATGCCTTGATAAGATGCCGAACGACGGTCCAATCCTCACCGAGCTCGAGGCGCCGATCCCGGCGCTGAAGCACGCACTGACGGCCGTGGAAGCGCCCCGCGGCGAGGTGGTGCACTATGTCATCACCGGTGAGGAGAACGCACCCGAGCGCTGGCGCGTGCGCGCCCCGACATACCCGAACCTGCAGGGGGTCCCGCTGATGCTTCTCGGCAACCAGCTCGCCGACGTGCCGATCATCATCGGGAGCATCGATCCGTGCTTTTCGTGCACCGACCGGATGGAGATAGTGGATCTGCGCTCGGGTGCCGCCAAAACGGCCTCCCAGGGCGAGCTTGAAGAGCTTTCACGGAATAAACGATAGAGGAAAGCGTATGGATATCCTGATAGCCGTGATCAACGTACTGATTTTCCTGACACTCGCCCCGCTTTTCGAGGGCGTTGTGCGAAAGCTTTACGCCAAGGTGCAGTCCCGCCAGGGCCCGCCGATCGTCCAGCCCTATTACGATCTCCTGAAACTTCTGGGCAAGGAGACGCTTTCGGCCGGCAACTGGGCATTCAGGATCGCCCCCATGATGGCGCTCGCATCCATCATAACGGCGGTGTCGCTCATGCCTCTCGGTTACACGGCGGGCTTCCTGACCCAGTACGGGGACATCATCACCGTCATCTATCTTCTTACTCTCGGCGGTGTGTCGGTGCTGCTGGGGGCGCTTTCCAGTAAAAACACCTACGCCATGGTGGGGGCGAGCCGTGAGATGGTGACTATAATCATGGTCGAGCCGGTGCTTGCCATGACCTTCATTCTGGGCGCGCTCAAGGCGAAAAGCCTCGCCATCGACGCCAGCATGGCGAGCTCGTTAAGCGGCTCGTACGGGTTCTCGATGGTGCTTATGCTCGTCGTCTTCCTGATGGCGCTCCAGGCCTTCGTGGCCAGACAGCCCTTCGACATCGCCGAGGCCGAGGTCGAGATAATGGAAGGTCCCTTCATCGAGTACAGCGGCCCGGGGCTCGCACTCTTCAAGTACTACATGATGATCAAGCAGATGTTTTACGCGGCGCTGTTCGTGGCGGTGTTCGTACCGATCGTCAACACCGGGTATTACCTCGTCGACATGGCGGTTCAGCTCGTTGAGATCCTTGTCGTCTTCGTGCTCATCGCCGTGCTCGGGTCGACCAATCCGAGGCTGCGCATCGACCAGGCGGTGAAGTATTATGCGATATTGATCGCCGCATCGCTCGTGGCGGTAGGACTTACGGTGTACGGAATTTAGAAGATTAAAGATTAGAAGATTAGAAGATTAACGGATTAGAAGATTTAAGATTAGAAGATTATGAATAGCGTAATAAACAGGTTCAAGACAGGGGATTCCCCGCTTGATCGATCTTTAAATCTTGAATCTTGAATCTTAACTCCAAGGAGAAACACCGTGTGGCTGACAAGTAAGATAAAGCAGGTTTTCATGGTGGCGAAGCCCGGCGTGGTGACGCTTCGGTATCCGTTCGAGCCGCGCCCGGCTCCGAAGAACTTCAGGGGACAGCCCTACTGGGACCATCACAAGTGCATCGGCTGCGGCGGCTGCGCGGCGCACTGCCCGGCGCGCACGATCCTGGTGCGCGATCTGTGCCAGGAGCTGCGAGTGATGGTATACGACGGCTCGCGCTGCACCTATTGCGGTCGTTGTGCCGACGTGTGCCCCGAGGACGCCATCACCATGACCGAGAGCTTCGAACTCGCGACCGGGGACAAGGAAGACATCAACGAGACCATGGAGCTGTTCATGGCCACCTGTCAGCGCTGCGGCCGCTGCTACGACCACGAGATCACCAATGCGATCGACCGCATGTCGAGGATCGGCTTCAAATATGACAGCATCGAGATGAGGGCCGTGGTTCCGGTGAGCTCCGAGCAGTTCGACATGAAACTCTATGAAAAGACTGAAAAAATCAAAAGGCCGGAAAAGGCGGGAGAGTAGCCATGCTTGCTAACCTGATCAAAAAGGCGTTCCCCAGATCGCTGTGGGTGTATCACTGCAATTCGGGGGCGTGTAACGGCTGCGACATCGAGATCCTGAATGTCCTGACGCCCTATTACGATATCGAGCGCTTCGGCATGAAGCTCGTGGCCTCTCCCCGGCACGCCGACGTCATGCTGGTTTCCGGCGCGGTGACCCGGCCCACGCTTCCGATCGTCAAGAAGGCGTATGATGCAATGCCCTCGCCCAAACTGGTCTTCGGTATCGGTTCGTGCGCCGTTGGAGGCGGCTGCTGGTTCGACTGCTACAATGTTACCGGCGGCGCGGACAAGGCCGTTCCGGTCAACTATTACATTCCCGGCTGCCCGCCGCGCCCGGAGGCGATCATCTACGGCGTGGCGCTGGCGCTCGGTCTGGTCGAGAAAAAGGTCGCGCCCATTGAGCTCAAACAGATGGAGTTCCCGATCGATATGTACGAGCGCAACAAGGCCTGGGAAGACCGCAACATTATATACGAATTGATTAAAGATTAGAGGATTAAAGATTATAAGATTAAAGATTATAAGATTAAAGATTATGTATAACAGAATGATTGGATTCAAGACAAGTGATCTCCTGCTTAATAAATCTTTGAATCTTGAATCCTTAACCCCTGGAGCGTGACATGGCAAAGAAGATACTTTTAGTGGACGACGACAGCGACCTGGTGGCGAGCCTTTCGCAGGCGCTCTCTATGAACGGGTACGACGTGTCTATAGCCTACAGCGGCGCCGAGGGCCTCGCGAAACTCCTCGAGGTGCGGCCCGACCTCATGATACTCGACGTCATGATGGAAACGGACACGGCCGGTTTCGAGATAACGTACCAGATTCGAAGCCAGAGGCCGACTTCGAAGTACAAAGAGGCCAGAGAGACGCCCATAATCATGCTGACGGCGATCAACCAGGTCACCAATTCCAGGTTCTCGCTTAACGAGGGACAGAGCTTTCTTCCCGGTGTCAATGATTTCCTCACCAAGCCGGTCAAGATCGATGAGCTTCTGGAAAAAGTGAAAAAGTTATTATAAGATAAAAAATGCCTTGCCCTCCGGCCGCTTTGAGATAGACGATAACAGGCGTCATATATGACGTATCAATGGGGATATCGAACGATATCTCCTTTTCGCGTGGCGGGCGCTTTCATGAAAATACGGTACGTCGTGTTTGTCCTGATGGTAGCGGCAGTCGTCGGTTCCTGGTACGGTCATCAGGAACTGTATCGCTGGTACCTGACGGCCTATTACCAGCGCTTCCTTGGAGATGACCGGGAGAAATCGGTGGGCAAAGCGCGTGCTCTTCTAAAAGAAGAGCGCTACGGGGAGCTCGTGGCATACGCGGACCGACTGATGGAGCTCTACCCGGCCGATAACGACCTGCGCCGTCTCAAGGGAATGGCGATGATAAAAACCGGGCGCGAATCGGAAGGGGCGCGAATGGTCATCGCGTCCCTGAGAAAGAACGAGGGTCTCCTGTCGATCGGAAGCGTCATCGAAATACTGTTCAGGGAAGGGGAGTACGCGGACCTCGCCGATATCATTTCCCGCCACGGAACGCTGGGCGACTCATACCTGACGTATGTTCACGGAGTGTCGCTTTTCCAGGTCGGTCGGTACGCGGAGGCCGAACGCCGCCTGGGCGAGGCGGACAAAGCCGGAAAGCACGACTACGATACGCTGTACCACATCGGCCTTGCGCAGGAGAAGAACGGCAGGATCAATGATGCACTCAATACGTTCGAAAGCGCGTACAGGCTTGACCCGGTCCGCACCGAGGCCAGGAAGGCACTCGTGCGACTCTATCGCATAACAAAACAATACGACAAGGCGGAAAAGTTTTTGCGGAGGTCTCCATGATCGATCATTTTTTCCATCCCGACGGAGTGGCCATAATCGGCGCCACCGACAACGCGGCCAAGGGCGGTTACCATATTCTGCGCAACACCCTGGCCGGTTACAAGGGGCGCGTGTATCCGGTCAACCCGAGGTACGGCGAAATCCTCGGCACGAAATGCTATCCGGACATCGAATCGATCCCGGAAAACTTCGACCTGGCCATCTACTTCATTCCGGCGAAGTCCCTGCCCGACACCATACGCGCGTGCTCGAAGAAGGGAGTGAAGGCTATAATCATCGAGTCGGCCGGTTTCTCGGAGGTGGGCGAGGAAGGCGGTCAATTGCAGAGGGAGTCCGTCGATCTGGCGCGAAGCTTCGGCATTCGACTGTGGGGTCCAAACTGCATGGGCCTGCTCGACGGGCATTCTCGCAACGTCTTTTCATTCATGTACACTGACAAGTGGATGACGCTCATGAAGCCGGGGGCGGTTTCGCTCATCGTGCAGAGCGGAATGCTCTCGGCGGGATTTCTCATGATGATCCTGGAGCGCGGCGGCATGGGCATCGCGAAGGTTTGTTCGATCGGCAATAAGTGCGACGTCAACGAGACCGAGCTCCTTGAATACCTGGTGGCGGACGAGGAAACCGGTGTTATCGCCTGTTATCTCGAATCGATCGTTGACGGGCGGAAATTCCTCGAGCTCGCGCGCTCTACGCCGAAACCGATCATTGTATTAAAGGCAGGAAGGAGCGAACAGGGGGCGAAGGCGGCGATGAGTCACACGGCAAGCCTTTCCGGCTCGGCGGCCGTCTACGAGGGGGCGTTCCGACAGGCGGGTGTCGTCCAGGTATATGATGTGCATGAGCTCATGGACTTCGCGCGCGGATTTTCAAAAATAACGCCGTGCGGCTCGGCCGGCGGCACCGCGGTCATCACCTTTTCCGGCGGGGCCGGCATCGTGACCTCGGACCTGCTGGCGGACCATGGAGTCAGGCTCGCCGAGTTCGGGCCCGAGACGATACGCGCGCTTACGGAGGTCTTTCCCCCGTGGATGAAGCCCTCGCACCCGGTGGACGTGTGGCCGGCGGTTGAACTAAACGGCCTTGAGTTCGTGTACGGCAAAGCCGTCGAGGCGCTTATGCAGGAACCGAACGTCGATTCAATCATTATTGAATCGATTGCCTGGCACCTCTCGACCCCCGGGAACCTTGTCGCCGCCGGGGAGATGCAGAAGCGCTACCGGAAGCCGGTCGTCCTGTGGCAGATCGGGCACATGGAGGCGAATGAGCACTATCGTGCCGTTGCGGAGGAGGCGGGTATTCCGGTCTTCACCGAAATCAGCCGATGTGCCGCGTTCATTGCCGGAGTGAAGGCCCATTCAAGGAAGAAGGCGGTCATTAAAACATCTTGAGCTTCTCGTGCTTCAGCGCGCACTTCTTCTCTTTTTTATCCCTGTACCATCGGTAATAATCGAGGTCGTGCGCCGGGACCATGATGCAGTTTTCATGGTCGTAATAGTCTCGAAAGTGGTTCAGAAAGTGCCCGAACTCGTGCGTGGCGTACAGCGCTATGACGTCGGTGGCAAGTTCCGCGGGTGTCTCCTTTCCGCGTTCGGAGACGAAAAATCCGTCACGCGAAAGAAACGGATAGGTGAAAATGACGCCGGCCGCCCGGTAGGAGTTGTGGATGTTGTGCTCGACAAGTCCCGTGGTTATGCCGTAGCGAAGCGCCACGTAAATCGGGATATCGACCTCCATGTCGGCCATGATGGTGTTCGTAAAGATGAAGTGGGCACCCTTGAGATGGCGCAACGCCATATCCCAGAACGGATAGGTGAGAGTAACATCGTACGGCGCATCCGCCAGACGGGTTCCGTCCGATGTCTTGATGCTCTGGATTTTCCTGAGTTTTTCGACGTACTGCCGGTAGAGGTGCGACGAGATCTCCTTTCGGTTATTGTATCGCTCAAATCCGGGGACGTGCCGCCGGAGGGTCGTCTCCGGGGCCGAGCTGACGAGTTCGTCGATGTACTTCGACAGGCGCTCACGGTCGCTCTCGCTGTTGATATCCAGCAGGCTTTTTTTCAGCTCGTGCATCATCGGAAGCTCGTCGAGTCCTTTTACCTCTTCTCTGAACGCCTGCATGCTTTGATTGCCCTGGATGAAAAAGCTCACCCGGTAGCCCAGGTACTCGTGTATGTATGCTTTGCACCGGTCGAGCATGTCCTGGAACTCTGATTCCGAAAGAGCGGGCAGGCGCGGGTCGACAATATGCCGTATTACGATCGGATATTCACGGTCAACGGGCAGGTCCTTTAACGTGCCGCCGCCGAGCGTGACACAGGACGCGGCCAGAAGGAGCGCGAGGAGGAAGCGCATGCGTCTTTTCATAGAGAATACCTCGATTGCGATTTGATGGTGAAGATATGCCCTCCGCCGGAGGATTTCAAGTGAAATTACAGGCGATCCGACATGAGGGGTGAATCCACCGGGGGGGTGACAGTCCCAGGCGGTAGAACAGGGGCTGCAGGCCACTGCCCCGTATTGATGTTTCCCGGGCGCCGTGCGAACGGCCGCGATAAACATCGCCTGAACGGGATTACGGGTATCATCTCGCCCGTAAAAGACAGCAACTGTGATTTCTATTTTACCGGAATCCGAAGTTGACAAATAGTACGTATCGGTCTATTCTCACCGGCATGGCAGACGGGTTAATCTTCTTGACAGCGTCGGCGACGCGGTTAATCTGAGAGTCTCGCACGACAATAACAGGACAATGAAAGCTTTTTTAATATACATCGGGCGCAACCTCTATTTTTCGCTCAGGGAGGTCGTAAGGAACATACTGCGAAGCCTTCTGTCGAGCTTCGGCATTATTTTCCTCATCGCCTTCCTCGTGCTCTATCTTTCGCTCCGGCAGTCGATCAAGGAGTATATCGGCGGGACGCTGTTCGGCACCCTTGATATCAACGAGATCGTGGTTTCCCCGCCGGCGTCGGGTGCGGGGGCGCTGGTCAGCATAGGGGGACGGACCGAAAAGATCGCTCCGGACAGAGTGCGGCGGATACGCGCTATCAATGGCGTCGGTGAGATCAATTCCATTATACGGATGGAGTACCCGGCGAAGGTCAAGCTCGAGATGTTCGGCCGGTCGGTGAGGGAGTACATGCCGGTATACGGCATCAGTCCGGCCTTTCTACGGAAATCGGAAAAGCGATGGCGCCAGTTCGTGCCGGGCGACGAGATCCCGGTCATCGTGCCGAAATTCGTTCTCGATGTCTTTAACAACCTGGCGGCGGCGCGCGGGCTTCCCCAGCTCGGGGAAAAGGCGCTCTGGGGCTTTCCGATGGAGCTGGTGATCGAAACGGCCGCGCGTGGCGCGCCCGAACGCAAGAAGTACGATCAACCGGCCCGTGTCTTCGGTTTCAGCGCTGAATTGCCGCTGACGGGACTGGTGGTACCCTCCGACTTCATTACGAAATTCGCCGCCGCACATGCGGGGGATCCCGGTGCCATCAGGCCGGGTTTTTCATACGCCCAGCTTGTGGTTACGGTTAAAGACGTGAAAGACCTTCCGGTTATCAGTAAAAATATCCAGTCACTGGGACTCAAGGTCGAATCACAGCAGGAGATTGCGGCCAAAACCAACAAGGCGCTTGCCGTCATCGACGGTTCCTCGCTGGTTATAATGGGCATTTTCCTTTTCCTGACGGTGATCGCGATCTTTAATTCCTACCTTACCATTGTCTACAACCGCAGTTATACCTTTTCGCTCCAGCGGGTGATCGGCGTATCGAAGGTCCGCATCATCCTGACGTTCGTCTTCGAGGCCGCCCTGATCGGGGCGCTATTCGGCCTCATCGGCTATTATATTGGCGTGATGGCAATCGGTTATTTGAAGCACAATATGCCGCACTGGGTCCCGGTGCTCAAGGGGCTTACCCTGAGCAGGGATTCCGGGGGGCTGCTGCCCCTGGCGGTGGGGCTTTCGGCGCTTCTGTCGTCGGTTTCGGCGTTCATTCCGGCGGTTTTTGCGTCCAACATGAATCTATTCAGGGCGGTGCAGAAATAATATGCGCGGCGCGGGCAGGGGAAAAGCCGTGGACGAACCGGCCCTTCTCTCTATAGAAGGCGTCAGCGCCTCGTTCGGGAAACGCAGGATCCTCGACGATGTGAGCTTTACGGTCGAGCCCTCGTCTATCGTTGCGGTCACCGGGCGCTCGGGAGCGGGGAAAACGACGCTTCTGGGTATCATCTCGGGACTCATGAAGCCCGACGGCGGCAGGGTCGTCTATAAGGGGCAGAACATTTTGAAATGGGGAGACTTCAAGCGCTCGCGCTTTCGTAACCGGGAGATCGGCTTTGTCTTCCAGTTCTTCAACCTGCTTCCCGACATGACGTCGTACCAGAACATATTCTATCCGGCGATAATAAGCCCCAGGTCGCGCAACCTGAAAGAAAAGGTCGACTACCTCGTCGGCTACCTCGGGCTCGAGAAGATCCTGCACCAGTATCCGGCCACCCTTTCGGGGGGCGAGCGCCAGCGCGTCGCGGTTGCCCGCGCGATCATAAACAATCCCCGGATCATCCTCGCGGACGAGCCCACGGGGAACCTGGACGAGCGTTCGGCAAATGATATTCTGAGCCTCTTTAAAAAACTGAGGGATGAAAACGGCATGGCGATCGTCATCGCGACCCACGACAGCCGCACCGTCGCCAGCGCCGACGTGCATTTCAATATCGACGATGCGCGACTGCAGCGAATAGAGCCGCCTGAGCGCAGGAAAAAATCGCGCCGCGGTCGATAAGCCGCGGTTGGAAATTTCCGGACGGCGGTGGGTCATGACTGCGGGCAGAATGTCGGTGCTGTACAAGGCGATCATCATCGTATCGATCGCGGTCTTCAGCCTCGCGCTTCGTCTCCACAGCCTCGACAGCGATCCCCCCGATTACCTGTCGTGGAGCGCCGCCATCTATGTCGACGAAGGATACAAGGCGCTCGACGCCCGGAATATCCTGAAATACGGCACGCCCCGCTGGAGCGAGCACGACCGCTACCGCGGTCACCGCGACGAATCCCCGTTTATTCATGCCGTTCAGTTTTGGATATTCAAAAACTTCGGCATTAAGATAGTCAACCTCAGGTATTTCAATATCGCCGTTTCGGTGGGAATCATCGTACTGACTTTGTTCGTGCTATCCTTTTTTTTCAATAAACGGACGGTCTTCCTGCTGGGGATTGCGATGTCCATCAACGTCATTCTCCTGTTTCACAGCAGGATCGCGCTGTACGAACTTCCCATGGTATTTCTTTGCGTGCTGCTTTTCCCGCCCATGTTCTTTTATCTGAACCGTGCGGGCCTGATCGACCGTGCGGGGCGCATCTTCTACATCTTCGTCCTGGCCCTTCTGGTCGCCCTTGTCTCATGGCTGGGGATGCGGATAAAAGGTTCGTTCGCGCTATATATGGGTTCCGTACTGGTGGCCTTCGTCTTTGCCGCGATCTTGCCGTACTTCAAGAACCGCACGCGCTACCCGCGAATGTTCGATCCTAAAAACCTGTTTTTTATGGCAATCGGTGGTATCCTGCTGGTTTCCTTCATCCTCTATGTCTGGCAGGCGAATCTTGGCTTCCAGGTGCGTTATCTGGGAAACCCGCTTATTCTTCTGGGGAAAATATGGTTCCTCGAGATCATCTATCTGCAGCCGAACACCTTCCTCATGGCGGTGTTGTGTACAATCGCCGTTTTGAAAATACTGGGCAGCAGGCGCTATGTTAATTACGATAGGGAGCGCTTTTTACAGTACCAGATCGATGTTTTTTTTGCGCTGCAGTTCATATTTTCGTTTCTCGTCGTATACATGTCCTCGTACAGTCCGCTGCGCTATTTTCTCTTTTCGGAGGTGTCGATCCTGTTCCTCGCCGGGCGCTTCGTGGCGAACTATGACGGGGAGATCAAGATTCTGAACGAGGGAAAGAAACGATCCAGAAGTGCGGTCCGCTCCGTGATCATTTTCGTGCTCATGTTCTATATCGTCATCCAGTTTGTCATATTTCTGGTGATGCTGTTGTTGAGCTATGAGACCAGAAAGGTGATCTTCGATGATTTTTACCTTAACCTGACGAGGGGGGTCCTTTCGGGACCGGGGGCGTCTTTCGTATTCATCCTGATCGCGGTCGTTCTGCCGCTTGTTTTCTATATCGCCAAGAACTACGACGATTTCGTCGCCTTTATACAGAAGCATATCTCCCCGAAGATGATGATCTTTCTGCTCATCGAGGTACAGCTCATCTACCTGCTCAGCTGGCAGTTCAACCGGACGACAACGATTCGCGACGCGATGGATTTCGTCGACACCCTGCCGTCCGGATCGGTGATGATCGGGGACTGGGCCCCCATGCTCTGTTTCGAAAGCGACCTGAAACCCATATATTCAAATCCGGACGACCGGCGGAACGTGGGCAATATCCCGCTTCTGCGACCCGATTACGTCGTGGTTAAGTCGCACAAGAACGAGGAGGCGAAATACAACGAATACGACCCGGGTCTTATAAAACCGGATAATTTTATTTACGGTTTCAAGGTCCAGGCCTTTGATATCAAAATATACCGCGTTGATAAATACGCGAAAAAACGGCGCGCGACCCCGTAGAGACGCTCGTCTACCTCTTCGACATTCGTATATTTTTTCGTCGACCTCGCCGGCGTTGGGGGCGTCCTGCTCCACGTTGCGGACGTCTTCCTTCGACAGCACCTTGAAGTATTCCTTGTACCATTCATTCTGGATGATGAGCTGCATGATCTCGTTGGTGCCCACCCATATCATGGAAAGCCGGATATCGCGTAGAATGCGCTCGATGGGATAGACATTGGTGTAGCCTATGCCGCCCATAACCTGCATGCAGTTGTTCACCACCTCCCACGACGCCTCGGTTATGAACTTCTTGCTCTCGGAGACCATGCGGCGCAGGCGTCCGGGATGCACCCTGGAGGAGTCTATGGCTCGCGCGGTGGTGTAGGCGATCGAGCGCATCGCGTCGAGCCTCTGGACGCAGTCAGCCACGCGGAAGCCGACGGCCTGGAAGTTCATGATGGGCATGCCGAACGCCTTGCGCATCGATGTGTAGCGTGTGGCGATCTCGACGGCAGGCCGCACCGAACCGATGGTCATCGCCGCGGTGCCGAGACGCTCCGGGAGCATATTGGTCTGGAACACCGGAAAGCCGCCGTTGATGCCGTTGAGGGCGTAGCGTTCGGGCACGCGCACGTCGTTCAGGATAACGCGCCCCGCCCCCCCGCCGCGCACCCCCATGAGGCCGTAGATGTATTTTGATTCGACGCCCCCGGTGCGCGGCACCATGAAACACGTCATGCGCTGGTGGGCCTGGGCGGACGGATCGGTCACCGCATAGACCATGAACCAGTCGGCGCCCTCCGCACCCACGATAAAGCGCTTCTGCCCGTTGATGATCCAGTCGCCGCCGTCCTTTCGGGCCGTCGTCGCCGCGCCGAAAAAGTCCGAGCCGCCGCGCGGCTCGGTGAGGCACTCGGCAGCGTATACTTCGCCCCTGAGCAGCGGGACCACTATTTCCTGTTTCAGCTCTTCGATACCGTACTTGACAATGGCCTCGCAGACGATGTCGGCGCCGACGCCCCACAGGCAGGCCAGGCTGTAGCTGGCCACCCCGATTTCCTCGGCCACCATGGTATCGTCGACCCAGCCGAGCCCCCGGCCCCCGTATATCTCCGGAAGTCTGATGCCCAGCAGCCTGCGCCTGCCAGCCTCTTTCAGGTATTCATGGGGAAACTGTATCTTTTCCGCGTCCATGTCGAGGATCATCTCTCTGGGAACCCAGTTGGTAAACGCGCGGGCCTCGTCGCGAAGTTTCAGCTGCTCGTCGGTGAGTAAAAAGTCAAACATGGGGGAGCCTCCATGGAATATAACAATATGTTATAAGATTATAAATGCTTGTTATATTTTGTCAACCATCCGGTAATTATGCCCGGTGATAACCAGGAAAGGGCGGGGTACGGAACCGGAAGCGGAGCGTCATGAAATTGTATTGAACTTTTATGCTCAAAATCAAAAGATAGCCGTTAATTCAAAGTAAACGGCCGTATGGGATTCAAGGATATAGGAAAAAAGGTCCAGGCCGCACGCGAGGAGAAGGGCATGACCCAGGCCGATCTGGCCACGCGGCTCCGGGCGTCGAGGCTTCTCTACCTCGATGCGCTCGCGCTTGTCGACGAGGGGCGCGAATTTACCATGGAGGCCTCGATGGCAAAGCTTTTCGCCAGCGAAACGCTCCGCGACTTCGCCGAGTTCAGCCTCGAAGCGCTCGGTTATCGCGCCTTCGAGGACGATTCCGAGGCGAGAAAAATTTTCAACGAAGCACAGCTCCTCATCTCGATAGACGGCGCGTTCAATGTCCAAAGAATGGTCATCGCGTCGCAGCTTTAATCCGCGGCGCGCCATAGCCATGATTCTGCTGGCGATGGCGGCGCTCGCAGTACCGGTGGAGGGCGTCGATATCGCCCGGCGGCCATTGGTGTCGCGTCTTACCGGCCACACGTATCGCATTTATGTGCATCTGCCGGAGGATTATTCCGAATCTGACCGGAGCTACGACGTTCTCTATCTGCTCGACGGAGACAGGCATTTCGGCGGGACCGTGGACATGCTGCGGGCCCGTGCGGAAAGCGAATGGGGAAGGGATATCATCATAGTCGGCATCGGCTATGGAAAATCGGTGAACCGACGCAAGCGCGATTACACCCCGGTGAAGGTGCCCGGCTTTCCGATGGGCGGGGGAGTGAAAAAATTTTATAAGTTCCTGAGGAAGGAGCTGGTTCCGCATATCGACAGGATTTACCGGACCAATGCCGGCAGGATGGGTCGCTGTATTGCGGGGCATTCGCTCGGCGGTATCGCCGTCTGTTACGGGCTGATGTATCACCATGATGTATTCGGACGGTTCATCGCCATAAGCCCGGCGCTGTGGTGGGGAGGCGGTCTGTTTATCAACAGGTACAAGATGAATTTTGCGGGCTTATCAGCCCCTCCGGCACTTCGATATTATTCGGCCTCGGGTTCGCTTGAGGATCCTTCAATGGAAGCGCTTGCAAAACAATACGCCCGCAGGGCCGATGAAAAGGCGGCGGGCAAGATACTCATCCGGTATTCGCAGTTCGAGGGCATGGGTCACGACGATATCGTGATACCCGCACTCATGGGGGGCCTGGATTTCGTTTTCGCCCCGGACCGGGACGAAAACGAACCGGCCTCACCCGCCGGTCCGTAATCAGAGCTGGAATTGTGAGGGTGTTGATGAAGCGTATGATTTGCATAACCGCACTGTGCTGGACAATCCTTGCCGCGGCGGCCTGCCGCCAGGGAACGCTCGAAAAATCCGAGGAGCGGATACGAAAGGCCTATCCCGGCGCGACCGTGCTCAACGATACGGCGGCGTTCATCGCGGGCCTGCCGACGGCCGGATCGTCATCGTTCTCAAAACTGGCCGCATCGGCCGAGTACGCCCGCTACCGCAGTCGGATCGACGCGATGTGGGAGCGGTATATGCGGAACAATCTTGAAAAAACGGAAAGCTGGCGCCGTGAGAATATCGAGGCGGGACACACGACGATCTTTTATCCGTTCAGCGGACCGGACATCCTGAACGCCCTTGCGTTTTTCCCCGATGCCGGGGAGTATATTATGATGGGGCTCGAGCCACCGGGCTCCGTGCCTGAGCCGCTCTCACTCGCTCCGCGAAAAGTGCAGCAGGGGCTTGCGGGGGTGCGCAACGCGCTTCGAACGCTGCTCCTTCTCAACCTCTTTCGCACATCGGAGATGCAGGCCGACCTGCATGAGGACTCCATCAGCAATACCACGGGCATCATGATGTTTTTCCTGGCGCGCTCGGGCAGGCAGATTCTCGATATCCGCGCGATCACGGTGCCGGCATCGGTACCGGGCGGGGATTCGGCCGGTGTGCGCGGCGTGGAGATAAGCTTCAGAAAGGGGGTCGGATCGCCGGTACAGCGCGCGCTCTATCTGAGCGTTGATATCTCGGACGAATCCCTTAATAACAAACCGGAATTCGTGGCGTTCATGCGAGAAAAATGCGCTGCAACGACCTTCATGAAGTCGGCGTCCTACCTGCTGAGCTACGACAATTTTGAAACGCTCCGGTCTCTACTACTCGAGCGAAGCCGCCGCATCATCCAGGATGATACCGCCATTCCGTATAAATACTTCGACGAGAAACAGTGGGAGATGACGTTCTACGGCAGGTACCGCGTGCTCGAGATGTTCAAGGGGAGATTCCAGGCGGACCTCGACAGGGCCGTCAGGCAGCGTTCGACCGGCCCGCTTCCCTTCGCGTGCGGATACGGGTTTATACCGGCCAAGTCGAACCTCATGATAGCGAAGCGTCGCGACGTTCAGTCGAAGACCGGGCCGCGGCTGTAGCGGAACATCTCGTCCATCAGACTGCGCGCCGCGGCGTCGTGCAGCAGGCGGGGCCTGCAGTAATCGTGGATGATGTACGGAATGAACTCGGTCTGGACGTGGCGCCCATCGTAAAAATGGTGCCGTGCCATAAGCCCCCTTCGATGATGCACGGTCTGCATCTGGTCGAAAAGAAAATTCCCCAGCCCGTACAGGATGAGCCTCCCGCGATAGAATTCAATGCCCATGGCGCGATGCGCCGAGGACGAGCCTGTTATGGTGGCGCCGAGATCGATCGCGCGATGGAACAGCCGTATCTGCGAGCTCCACGGAACGGGCTCGTTCTCGTTCGCGCTCTGCACCATGACAAAAACGATCGGAGCGCCCCCGGCGGCATCGCGGACCTTCTCTTCGAAAAGCACTTTTGAAAGGCGTGCGGCGCCCGGCTCAGTCTCCGTCGCCCATGCCTCGACCGGGCCGACCTCGTTGAAGCCGGCGAAGGCGACGCGCCGGGTCCCGGCCGGAACGAAGCGAACCGATTCGGCCGCGGCGCGGTCCCTTCCCCCTCCGAAACAGACCATGCCGGATTTTTCGAATAACTCGATGGTGCGTGCGTTATGATTGCTGCCGTAGTCATTATTGTGGTTGCCGGTGAGCTCGATAACGTCGAAGCCGGAGTGACGGAGTATCTCGAAAAAACGCACCGGCGAACAGAACCGCATGCGGTCTTTGAACGGGTAGCGGCACGGATCGAGAAATGACACTTCGTTTGAGGTCAGCGCCAGGTCGGCCTGCGCGGTGATCGGCGCCGTTTCCCCGACCGGGTACAGCACGTCCCCGGACCGCGCCACCGCGGAGATGAAGGCGCGGGTCATTGCCGTAACGCCGGTCTGTACGACGGTAAACGATTCCATGGCGCTTAGCGGCCGGGCGCCCGGGAGCAGCAGGGGATACGATGTACCCCGATCGAGCGTGTAGTCGCGGCTGCGCCGGCCCCAGGGATAGGTGCCATCGATGGCGATCACCTTGAAGTGGGGCTTCAGTCCCCGGATATCGCATACGCCGATGAGCGAACGATCGGCGGCGAGCGGTTCGTCCTCGTCGATACGCGCAATCCGCGCCTCGGTCCTCGGGAATGCCCGGGCGAACGGCGCGGCGATGCGCTCGTCGATTACCAGATGTGTCGCGGGTCCGCCTTTCCAGCCGAGGCCGTCGAAATCCTTGATTCCCCCGCCGAGAATTCCGGCGCACTGTTCCCTGCTGATCGAATCGAGCGGGTTGGTGAAATGCGCCACAATGAAAAGCTCGCCGCGCTGGCCGCACGCGGCCGGCACGCATGAAGCCGCCGCAAGCAGCGTTGCCAGCGCGATCGCGGCGATGAGATCGGCGGTCGTTTTCCGCGCGAATGCCACCGGGGATGCTCTCCTGAATTTGCCTGAACGGTGCATGGGTCCGTAACCGGCGGCATCAGCGGTCGGCGAATCGTACCGTGTCGATCGTACGACCGCCCAGAAGCGCTTTTTTTATGACTTCCATCCGGGTCATGAGGCGCCGTGCGTCGTCGTCATCGGCTGTTGCGGCGGAACCCTTCGAACGTATCGCGTTGATCTCGTCGGCGATGGCGACGGGCTGGATGCTGCGAAACGTGCGACCGGACGGATGGCGGACGATTTCGTTGACGGTCCTTATCGGAACGATCTCGAACCGCGGGCGGACCGACCCGTCGCGCCTCTCCAGAAACAGCGTTACGACGGCCGAATCGCGCGTACTGAGCGCGGGCGCGGCGGCGATCGCGTGTTCGCTGGACTGGTTCGAGATGAAGTTTCCGAGGCTGTAGAAGATGTGGTACGCGCGGCCGTCGGCTGCCCTAAGCCGCTCGACCCGCTGGAGCACATGCGGGTGGTGTCCGATTATGAGGTCCACGCCATACTCTCCATATTCGCGCATCAAGGCGGCGTCGGCGGCCAGCGGACCGGTTAGGTATTCGGCGCCCGCATGCACCGACATGACGATGAAGTCCGAACGCGCCTTCATCGCGTCGATCTGTTCGAGCATCAGCTCCTTTTTATGGAAATTGTTCAGGTGGAAACGGCCGTTCGCCCGCGGAAACGCGGTGTTGATGACCCCGGTACAGGCGATAAAGCCGACGCGAATGCCGTTTTTCTGGAACACATGCCCCGCGGCCGCCTCCTCTTGCGAGGGCCCCCCGCCGACGTGCCGGATTCCATGACGATTCAGGTGTTCGAGCGTTTCAAGCGCGCCCGGTATGTCCTGGTCGAGGATGTGGTTGTTCGCGATGGTTACCAGCGATATCCCCGCCTTTTTAAGGGCGCCCAGCACCTCGGGCCGGCAGTTGAAGACATAGGGCCTGCTCTCGAACGGGGCTGATACCGGGAACTCGAGATTTCCGAGTGTGATGTCCGCCTCCAGCAACCGCGGGGCGATACGCTCGAAGAGATAATCGAACCCGCCGTTGTTGGCCGATATACCCGTGTCGCCCGAGCTGATATCGTTAAGGCGCGCGCAGGTCTTAACGGGGATATGCATGATGATGTCGCCCACGAAAGAAACGGAAAGCCCCTCGGGTGCCCGCCGGCATGACGGAAACACAACGAAAAGGAGCAGGACGACCAGGGCTGTGCGAATTGCTTTGGGCATGGTTCGAAGCGGCGCTCTCCCCGAAATTGATCTATCGGCTACCGGACAGAATGCCCGATCGCGCCGATATGTCAAACGAATTGACCGGCGCCGGTGCAAAACCCGGAAGGGCGGATTGTGTCCATCGCGGGGGAGAACCGTACGGCCCGCGGCTGTCGACCCAAGTCATTAATTTGTTGACAGAATCGGATATTTTTCTATAATGAACAAATAAATAAATAATTCATTTATTTATTAAGCTGCCGTGAAGCCGGGCCAGATCCCTCCCGCTTCGGGCTTTGCGGCGGGTTGGACAGGAACATGCGAAAAAAGGAACGACAGGAAGCCATCTACGAAGCGGCCCTCCGGGTGTTCGCCCGTTATGGCTACAGGAAAACCACGGTCGAGGACATCGCCCGCGAGCTCGGCATGACCAAGGGGAATCTCTACCTGTACGCCCGCGACAAACGGGGGCTGTACGAGAAGACCGTCGAGTACGCCTTGCTGCGCTGGCAGACCCGCGTGCGGGAGGCGGTGGCGCTGGAAAAGGACGCCCGCTCGATGTTTGTGACCATGTGCACCAAGGCCGTCGAGTATCTGGCGATGGACGAGGATTTCCGCCGCGTGCTGGTGCACGATCCCGAGATATTCCCGATGTTTCCCGTCAGGGACCCCTACGAGCGGATCAACAGGAACTCCATGGCAATGATCAGGTTTATTCTAAAGAAGGGCATGGCGGAAGGAGACTTCAGAAAGGTAAGTCCGCGCACAACACCGAACGCGATATTTTCCATCTACAAGATGTTCATAATTCGAATGTATATACACCCGGAAGGAAAGGAGATGCGCAAGGTTTTCGAGGAGACCCTCGATCTCCTGACGCGGGGGCTGTTCAGGGACTGATACTATTTACTCAGGGAGGCGCACAATGGCACAGGTGGTCAAATACTTAAGCCCCGAATGGCGGGACGAGGCCGAAAAGCGGCTGAAAAGCGAGCTCAGCCCCGAAAAAATGAACAACATCAACTCTTCCATGTCCAATATCTACCAGAATTGCCCGGACGGGAAGACCCGCTACCTGTTTTTCAAGTTCGTGGACGGAAATTTCGCGGAGCTTTCTATAGGTGAGGGCGAACCGCCGGCGGCGGAATTCCGCATCAGCGGCGATTATGAAATCTTCGCGAAAATATCGCGCGCAGAGCTTGGCTCGCAAAAAGCGCTGATGACCGGCAAGCTCAAGCTTAAGGGAAATATGATCAAGGCGCTCAAACTCGCATCGATCGCGGACAGGCTCAACAAGGTACTGTCGAAGATTCCCGCGGAGTACTGATCGGCGTCGAAAGGCTTTGGAGCATACATTCAGAGAGGTGAACAGAATGACATCACGCATGGAAAACAAGGGCCCGTATTTCATAGACTTTCCGGCCAGGATAAAAAGCATACAGGCCGAGATGGCGAGGCAGAAGATCGACGTGTATCTCGGTTCGCGCCTTCGCACGCTTTCGTGGACGCTCGACGCGTTCTGCCCGTGGCGGAGCTTCGTGGTGATCCCCGCGGAGGGGATGCCCGCGGCGTTCAGCTTCGTCATCGACGCCGCGCGCATCGCCGACGAAACCTGGATCGATGAGGACCGTGTCTACGGTTTCGTGCCGATGGGCGGACAGGACCAGATAGAACTCATAAGCGACTTTATTAAAGACCAGTTGAAGGGAGGGAAGGGCCGCGTCGGCATCGAGAGCGGAATGTCCAACTACCTGCCCGAGGGCTGGCTCACGCACTACGAGTTCCAGCGTTATTCGGAAGCGCTCGATGGCTGCGAGCTCGTGAATGCGCATTCGATAGTTGACGCGCTCTCGATCGTCAAGGACCAGGGCACCATCAACCGTTTCCGTGAGGCCTCGCGCATCGTGGACATGGGACACAAGGCGGTCTTTGAGGCGATAAAGGACGGGGGATGGAAGGGCATGACCGAAACGGAGATCGCCGGGCTCGCCGCGCTCGCCATGCGGCGCGAGGGGAGCGAGTGGGAATGGAGTTTCACCGGCGGGAACGAGATCGCCGCGGGGTACCGTACGGGCCTTGCCGGCGGCGCCTGTACGCCAGCCACGCGTAAAAAACTCGCCGCGGGCGAACCGCTTATGGTCGACATCCACGCCATGTTCATGCTGGGCCTCGGTGATCACTCGCACAATTACCTGGTCGCGCCTGCCACCGACCGGCAGCACTGGCACGCGAAAAACTTCGTGGACATCGTCGCGCTCACCCTCAAGACCTACCGGGCCGGCATTACGCCGTCGACCCTCGCCGACCGGATGATGGCCTTCGCCGAGGAGCGCGGCTTCTCCGACTACATGGTGCCCGGCTTCGAGCACGGAATAGGCATGATGGGGGACGAGTGGCGGATCGGGCTCAACGACGGTCCCTTCCCGTACTGGACCAATCCCGATCACGTCTACCGTGAGAACGAGGTGCTGATCTGCGCCATGCAGTACGCCTGTCCGGAGGAGAACATCGGTTTTCGCTACGAGAACCCGATTGTTATCATGAAAAACGGATGCGACGAGATGTCGAAATTCCCGCTGGGGATCGAGGAGATTCGCTGAAGGCGCGGATATATCCGCGTTTTCATATAAACGCATGAGGGCGCGGATGGGTATCCGCGCTTTCATGGGTTTCATCGCGCTGGTTTTTCTTTGACTGTTCCCTTGTGGTGATACATGCTGGCGTCCGCCTTCTGGATGAGGTCCCTGATCCTCTGAAAAGGACCGGAGGAGGTTCCGTAGGAGAAGCGCACGTCCGGCCCGTCCGCCATCGTGAAGCCGGATAGCTTTTTCAGCTCCCGCACGAAGCGTTTCTCGATTTTTTCCACCTGCTCGGACGGCGCGGGAACTATCGCGAGAAATTCGTCGCCGCCGATGCGAAAGAGCATGTCATTGTACCGCAGGCGCGATTTTATAATTCTCGAAACTTCCTTCAGCACCTCGTCTCCCCGGGGATGTCCGAAACCGTCGTTGATTTCCTTGAATTTATCCACGTCGACCATGATCACCACCACGGCCGGTTCGTTATCGTAGCGTCTGCGGCGCGGCAACGCCGTTTTCTCCGCTTCGGCGATGACCTGGTCCAGTTTCGCCCGGTTGAAGAGTCCCGTAAGCGGATCGGTAAGGCTGCGTTGAAGCGCCTGCTCATAGAGCGCCGCGTTCGCAAAGGCGATCGCCGCGTAATCGGCGATGGTCTGGAGGATGACGTGCTCCATCTCGGTGAAAAGTCCACCCGTGGTGCGGTTGACCAGCTCGATGACGCCGTACAGGGTATCGCCAAAAACGATCGGCACCGCCATCACCGATTTCGTTTTGAACCCCGTGGCCCTGTCGACCCTGTCGCTGAACCGCCTGTCCCGCGAGGTGTCGGAAACGAAGATTGAGCGTTTCGTCCGCGCCACCGTGCCCGCTATCCCTTCGCCTATACCCAGGCGGATGTTTTCGACGGCCTTGGTGTCAATCCCCTTTACTATAATGAAGAAAAGCTCGTCGGTATTGGGGTCGAGCCGCATGAGGCTCCAGTTCGCCGCGTCGAAAAACAGGTGAATCTCTTCCATTATGGATTCGAGTATCACGCCGAATTCGAGGGAGGAGGTGATGATCTTACCGATGCTCGAATAGAGCTTCTTTATATTAACGAGTTCTTCCATGGCTCTCCGTTTGCGGGGTTGGATGCCCGGCACGGGGCCGGGCTTGGGGAGTATTGGCGGTGGGGCCATTTTTTTCAACGATATTTCAAGTATGGGAATAATTCGATTATTTCCCGGCCTCGAAATGCCGACAAGGAAGCATGAACGGTGGCGCTGTGTTTAGAGACATAATCGGCGGGGTGAACGGGAGAATCATCATGAAAAAGTCGGCGATGTTCCTGGTGTGCGGCGCCTTTCTGGCGCTTGCGGGTATGCAGCTCCATGCCCAGGAGGCTCCGAAGGAGGCCGCGAACGAAGCATCGGGTAAGAGTCTTGGCGCCGTTGCGGACGACATAAAGTTCGAGAACGCCCTGCAGTTCTACTCCATGGGCGACTACCGCAAGGCCCTTCAGATGTTCAACGAGTACCTGGAGATTTATCTCACCGGGGCGCATCGCGGCGAGGCATTGCGTCATGTCGCCCTGATACACTTTGACCGGTTCGAGTACGAAAAGTCGGTCCGGGCCTATACCGCCATCCATGAGGAATCTAATAACACCGAGGAAGGCATAGAGGCATATTACAAAACGGGTATCTGCTATCAGAAAATGGGCTACGATACCAGGGCTCAGGGCGTATTTCAGTCCATAATCGAGCAGTATCCCTATTCGACATACGCGTATCTTTCCAGAATACAGATAGACCTGCTTAAAATAATTGAGAAATAAGCGCAGAGGGGGATGCTTTGCGGCCTCCCCCCGGTTTTAAGCGGCCCCTGATTTAAAAACGATATTATGTTGACAGAAATTACCGGGTATTCAAGTATGCGCTTTCCGTGATGCGCATTTCGGCTCCCTTCGCCGCTGCGGTCTGACCCTGAAACGGAGGGCCGACGGGAAGTGTTGAACGCCAAACTGCCTTTTTCGGCGATATCCTTACCGATTTTTTATATTTTTTAAACGGTAGCGAGCTATTATTGTGTTACATTGACTGTAATCGCGATTTATTGTAGACGGCGTCACTGCAGCAAGATGGGCCAACCCCGTCCTATAACCGCCAACATCACATCGCGCCGGTTCCTGAAGTGCCATAATTTCGGAAAATACGTTTATCCAGGGGAGATTGACATATGCCTTTACAGAAGTTGAGAAATATCGGAATCGCCGCGCATATCGACGCCGGCAAGACCACGCTTACCGAGCGCCTGCTTTATTTCACCGGCTCCACCAGGAAGCTTGGCGAGGTGCATGACGGCCAGGCCACCATGGATTTCATGAAACAGGAGCAGGAGCGCGGAATCACCATCGCCTCGGCGGCTATCTCCTGCCAGTGGAAGGAACACGCCATCAATATCATCGACACTCCCGGACACGTGGATTTTACCGTTGAGGTGGAGCGGTCCCTCAGGGTGATCGACGGTATGATCGGCCTCTTCTGCGCGGTCGCCGGTGTCGAACCCCAGAGCGAGACCGTGTGGAACCAGGCCGACCGCTACAAGGTCCCCCGCATCGCCTTCGTCAACAAGATGGACCGCGTCGGCGCCGATTTCGATGAGTGCATCAACCAGATGGAAAAATACCTCGACGCCAACCCGGTCCCCTTCCAGGTGCCGATGGGCGCCGAGGAAAATTTTCTGGGTGTCATAGATATCATCGAGCGGAAGGCCGTGATATTCAAGGAATTCGAGCGGGTCGTCACCGATGTGCCCGAGGACTACAGGGAGAAGTGCGAAAACGCGCGGCGTCATCTGGTCGAGAAGCTGGCGGACTTCGACGAGGACATCATGAAGATGTACCTCGAAGAGAAGGACGTACCGGTGGAGATGATAAAAAAGGCCTCGCGCTGCGCGACGATAAAGATGCTTTTCACCCCCGTATTCTGCGGGGCGGCATATAAGAACAAGGGCGTACAGCTGCTGCTCGACGCGGTTCTTGATTTCCTTCCCTCGCCGATTGACAAGGGCGCGGTGGTCGGTATGGATGTAAAGGACACTGAAAAGACCCAGACCCGACATCCCCTGCCCGGCGATCCCTTCTGCGGGCTGGCCTTCAAGCTTATCCACGACCCCTATGTGGGGCAGCAGACCTTCGTCCGGGTTTACTCCGGCAAGCTCGAAAGCGGCATGCAGGTGTTCAACGCCACCAAGGGCGAGAACGAACGCATAGGCCGGATCATGCGCATTCGCGCCAAGGAACGTGAGGAGATTACCAGCGCCGGTCCCGGCGATATCATCGCGCTTATCGGAATGAAGTATACCAAGACCGGTGATACGCTGTGCGACATGCACCATCCACTGGTGCTCGAGTCGATCTACATTCCGCCGGCGGTTATCGATCTCAAGGTGACTCCACCTTCAAAAAAAGAGGAGGAGAAGCTCGGAATAGCGCTCCGCAAGCTCGCGATGGAAGACCCGTCATTCACCGTTCGGGTGGACGATGAGACCAACGAGACGATCATCAGCGGCATGGGCGAGCTGCACCTTGAAATCATCGTGGACCGGCTCAAGACCGAGTTCAACGTCGAGGCGACGGTGGGTGAGCCATCCGTGGCTTTCCGCGAAGCCATCAAGAACGAGGCGCAGGCCGAGGTGAAATACGCGAAGCAGACGGGCGGGCGCGGGCAGTACGCGCACTGCGTGATGCGCATAGAGCCGAATCCGGAAAAGGGCTTCGAGTTCGTCGACCATACCAAGGGCGGGGTGATTCCGCAGGAGTACATGCCCTCAATAAGAAAGGGTATAGAGGGATCCATCGCCGACGGTATCATCGCTGGATTTCCCGTGGTCGATGTGAAGGTAGTGGTGCTGGACGGCAGCTATCACGAAGTTGACTCGTCTGACATGGCGTTTCGAACATGCGGATCGCTGTGTTTCAAAGAGGCCTTCCGCAAGGCCTCGCCGACCCTGCTCGAACCGCTGATGAAGATCGAGATCAATACGCCCGATGAATACATCGGCGAGGTCATAGGCGACCTCAACAGGCGCCGGGGCAAGGTGGAATCGATGCGAAGGTTCCGCAAGGGAGCGCAGAAAGTGAACGGCTTCGTTCCGCTCATGGAGATGTTCGGCTACGCGACACAGCTTCGCAGCCTTTCGAGCGGCCGCGCCAATTATTCCATGGAGTTCTCGCGGTACGTGCCTCTTGGCAAGGAAGTACAGGAAAAAGTCCTCAAGGCGCTCAACGAAAAGAAGCTTCAGAAAGTGTAGACCCTTCCGGGTCTGCGCGTAAACT
Source organism: Spirochaetota bacterium (assembly GCA_025457965.1). Taxonomy (GTDB): domain Bacteria; phylum Spirochaetota; class UBA4802; order UBA4802; family UBA5368; genus MVZN01. The sequence continues at coordinate 34,827 of JALOTJ010000006.1, forward strand.
TCTTATCATAAAACCTCGGGAAAAGGGGACGCGGAAACGCTCCCCTTTTCCTCTCCCCCGTTCCGTCCGCCGGTAAAATCGTTGTTGTTTTAATCGCGCCGATGCAGTACCATCATATATAAAGGCATTGAGCGCCATGGCGAACCGTGCGTATCGGGAGGATGTCCTGATGGAGGTGGGTACCATGCGCAGAAAGAGGGCGGCGAAACTGATAGCCCGGCACGCTCCTGATATAGATGGCACGCAGATTCGGATACGGGAACTGCGGCCGAATGACCATAAAAACCTCATCCGCATGTACGCCCATTTTTATCCCAAGCATGTCGCTTTCGGGTTGCCGCCGAACCAGCGGACGCTCAGGCGGAGGTGGATCGAGAACCTGGAGCACGGCAGGCTGAACGTAATAGCGCTGTCGGGCAGGAGGATCGTCGGTCATTCGTCCATCATCGACGTGCCGAACGAGGATTTCTGCGAGTTCATTTTTTTCGTGCACCAGGACTTCCGCGGGCGCGGAATCGGTACGGTCCTTGCCGGGGAGATCTGCCGCCGGGCGCTGTGCCTCGGGAAAAAGCGTATATGGCTCATGATCGAGAGCGCCAACGACGATGCCGTGACGGCCCTTTACCGCATCGGTTTCCGGATCAGCGGCGTACACGGCGGCGATTACGAGATGGAGCTCGACCTGGAACCGGTGGCGGCGATTCTCTGCATGTAGCCGCGGGTGCGACGGGATTTAACGAAAACGAACCGCGGCGTGATGGCGTCCCCTCAGAATCCGAGCAGTTTCCCCGCGTTGTAGAAAAGAAAACACACCGACCAGGCCAGAAGCAGCTGGTAGAACAGGGAGATAAACGCCCATCGCCAGCCGGCCTCCCGGCCCGTCACCACCACCGTCGCAAGGCAGGGAACATACAGAAGGACGAAGAGCATGAAGGTGTAGGCGGACAGCGGCGTGATACCGTACTCGGGCCGCCGTATCGCCCGGTCTATCGGCTGCTGCGCGCCTCCGGCCCCGTTCCCGGCATGGTACAGCACTCCCATGGTGCTGACCACGACCTCCTTGGCGACAAATCCGGTGACGAGCGAGATACCCATCTGCTGGTTAAAGCCGAGCGGCTCCGTCAGCGGGGTGAGCATGGAGCCAAGGCGTCCTATCATCGTGTTTCGCTTTGCGCGGGAGATCCTTTCGACCTCGAGTGATTCGACCTTCGCGTCGAGTTCCGCCCGCATCGCCTCGATGGTCTCCGACGTCGCTCCGCCGGCGCGCGTCCTTTCGATGACGAGGGCGTTGTGGGACTGGAGCGCGCTGATCCGCGTATCGTACTCCTGCGCGATCTCGGGAGATTTTGGATACTCGCCCATGAACCAGATCACGACCGAAAACGCGAGTATGATCCCTCCCATCTTCCGGAGGTATTGCGACGAGCGGTCCCACATGTGAAGCAGGGTCGATTTAATCGTGGGGACGCGGTAGGGGGGGAGCTCCATCACGAAGGGCGTGGAACCGCCCCTGAAGAAGACGAGACCGTACAACTTCGCCGAGACGAAAGCGAGAAGAATGCCGATGAGATAGAGTGAAAGGATCACCGTGCCTGCCTGATCGTGAAAGAACGCTCCCGCAAACAGTATGTAGACGGGCAAACGCGCCGAACAGCTCATGAACGGATTGATGAGAATGGTGAGAATCCGGTCCTGGCGGTTTTCAAGCGACCGTGTGGCCATGATCGCGGGGACGTTGCAGCCGAATCCCATGATGAGCGGGATGAACGACTTCCCGTGCAGGCCCATCGTATGCATCACCCTGTCCATGATGAAAGCGGCGCGCGCCATATAGCCGGTATCCTCCATGAAGCTTATGCCCATGAACAGGATGAGAATGTTCGGCAGAAACACTATGACGCCGCCCACGCCGCCGATCACCCCGTCGACGATGAGGTCTTTCAGCGGTCCCGCGGGCATAAGGCGCTCCACCGCAAGGCCGACCTGGTGCACACCGCTTTCGATCAGGTTCATCGGGTATTCGCCCAGCGCGAAGGTGAGGTGAAAAAGGGCCCAGAGAAAGAGGAACAGGATCGGAAAGCCGAGATAGCGGTTGGTGATGACCCGGTCGATTTTATCAGAGACGTCCACCCTGCGCGGCGCGGTCTTTTTCACCGATTCGCGCACCGCCCCGGCGATGAAGCCGTAGCGGCGGTCGGAGATTATGGTCTCTATGTCGTCATCGAAGTGCCTTTCCAGTACGGCACGGCTTTTCGCGACCTGCTCCATAATGGTTTCGTGGCCGGGGTACGCCTTCAGCTTCTTGGACGCGTCGGTGTCGCGCTCGAGAAGGCGCACGGACAGCCAGCGCGTGGAATAGCGCTTTCCGATCGCTTCGTCCTCCCACATTTTCTGCTGGATCGCGCGAATCTCGGCCTCCACGTCGTCGCCGAAGGGGATGTGAATGTGCCGTGCGGTCTCGTCGGCCCCCTGCGCCACCTGGACTATCCTGTCGAGCAGCTCGGTGATGCCGATGGAACGCGTGCCAACGGTCTTGACCACGGGCATGCCGAGGAGCGTCCCCAGCCTGTCCGAGTCGATCACCAGGCCCTTGTTAGCGGCCTCGTCGAACATGTTGAGCGCGATCACCGAACGGGCGCCGATGTTGATGAGCTGGGTAGTGAGGTAGAGGTTGCGTTCGAGGTTGCCGGCGTCGACGACGTTGACGATCACGTCGGGGCGGTCGTCGATGATGAAGTCGCGCGTGATGATCTCTTCCATGCTGTACGAGGTGAGGCTGTAGATGCCGGGAAGGTCAATGACCCTGATCGAGGCGCCCGCGTGTTTGAGGCGCCCCTCGCGTTTTTCCACGGTCACCCCGCTCCAGTTCGCCACTTTCTGCCTGGCGCCGGTGAGCGCATTGAAAATTGTTGTTTTACCGCAGTTGGGATTGCCTACAAGCCCGACGGTGATTTCCCTGGTCTTCATCGCTTGTCTATTCCTTTCCATGCCGCCGCCTGTGCCTGCGGTGTTCCAGCGGCCGGACGATGATGTCCCGCGCCTCCTCGACCCGCAGCGAGAGGCGATAGTCCTTGATTGAAAGCTCTATGGGGTCGCGCAGCGGCGCGTACTTTATCACGGTGATCCGTTCCCCCTTTCGGAATCCCATGTCGATCAGCCTTTTACGGAGGGGGGAGTCGCCGAGCACTTTTACGATGGTCGCCGACTGGCCCTCCCTGAGCTCGTTCAGGGGGCCTTCCTCCATCATGTCCTGAAGCTGGTCGGTCCATTCGCGTTCGGATCCGTGCTCGGCATCGTGAAACTCGACCAGGCGGTACAGCCTGCGGCAGGCCTCGGGCGACAGATGGTGCTCGATACGGCACGCCTCCTCGTCGGCCGAGCCCTGTTCCATGCGGAGAATATCGCCGAAGAAGCGCTTGAGAAAGGAATGCTTGCGGTATACCAGTTCCGCCACACGCTTTCCCTGGTCGGTGAGCTCGATAAATCCGTATTTTTCGTAATAAATGAGGTCTTTTTCTCGCAGCTTGTTCAGCGCCGCGGAGACGCTCGGCATGGTAATTTTAAGGGTCTTCGCGATGTCCTTTACCCGCACCACCCTGTTGCGCGAGGAGAGGAGCGAAATGGTCTCCATGTAGTCTTCCATGTTGGCCGAAAGGTCGGTGCTCTCGAAGAATACTTCACTGCCCGTGCTATCGCCGTCCTGCTTCATGCTATGCTCCCCCACGGGTGGATATTGAGAGAAATCTAAATAAATTAGTCAAATCTAATATATGGATTGCGCCATATTTATCAACTATATTTATTGCAATCCGCCCAGCTGACACCATGCGGTGTCCGGTATCGGCAACACACGTGTGGCGGGTCGAAGATCACGGGTTTTCCGTCCACGCGAGTTTTTATTTTCTTTCATTCGGCCCGGGTTTACATGAAGATACACCTGTAAGCGCTACAGTTATGGCATGAGGACCCATCCGCGCAGTAGGGGCGGAATCAATTCGATGAAGGAAGGACAGCGCGTATGAAAACAGTCGGCGACTACAGGGAAAAGATCGTTTCGGTCGATCGGGTCCTCGAACTCATCAAGCCCGGAAACCGCGTTTTCCTCAGCAGCGGACCGGCGATCCCGGCGCTGACCGTCAAAGCGATCGTCGATTCTGTCGCAAAGAACCTCCTCGACCTCGAAGTCATACAACTCATCACGCTCGGCGATTACCTGCCGTCCGACGCCCGGCAGACATCGAAGTACCGGCTCAAGACCTTCAACATAGGTGAAAGCATCATACACGATATCAGCGAAGGTAAGGTGGACTTTATCCCGGCCAACCTGATGGAGATACCGCTCATCCTCTCTTCGGGAGCCGTGGGTGTGGACATCGCCGTCGTACAGACGTCGCCGCCCGACCGGCGCGGTTTCCTGAACCTCGGGATTGCCATTGACGTGGCGAACATCGCGATAAAAAACGCCGACTTGGTTATCGCCGAGATCAATCCGGCGGTGCCGGTCACCTACGGCGAGACCAGCATCCACGTCAGCCAGGTGGACTTCCTCGTCGAAAGCCCGCTGCCGCTTCTGGAGCGCGAACGTACGGCCTGCGACGCGGTCATGGAGCGCATCGGCTGGCACGTTTCGAACCTGATAGAGGACGAATCCACGGTCGTATTGCACGCCGGACGCATGTTCGACGCCATCGCAAAGAACCTCCACTCCAAGAAGCGACTCGGCGTCTACACGCACGTGATCTCGGACTGGGTGATCGACCTGGTCGAATCGGGGGCCATTTCGCTCGAGCGCGGCCGTATAAGCGGCGGCCTGGTCACCACCAGTTACTGCTACGGAACGCGCGCGCTGTACGATTACGTAGACCGCAATCCGGTGTTCGAATTCTATCCCATCGCGCGCCTGGTCAATCCCTTCGTGATACAGCGCATATCGCGCCTGACCAGCATAATGAACGTCAAGCGAATCGACGTGACGGGCGAGTCGGTGGTGTTCCATTCGGGGGACAATTTATTATCCGGTTACGAGAGCAAGCTTAACTTCGCCATAGCCGCCGCCCTTTCGAAGCAGGGCAAGGCGATTGTGGCGCTCAGATCGGTCGACCCAGAGGGCAACAGCAATATCGTCATAGCCCACGAGGAGGGCGAGCGTATAAGGGCCACGCTGGGGGCCACGCGATACGTGGTGAGCGAGTTCGGGGTGGCGCGCCTCTTCGGCAAATCGATCCGCGAGCGGGTGCTCGCCATGATCGACATCGCGCACCCCTCGCACCGTGCGAACCTGCTGGCGATGGCCAAAAAATACGGATACACCTATCCCGACCAGATCTATGTCTGCGACACCGCGTGCAGGTATCCCGCGGACACCGAGACCGTCAAGACCTTCGGCCCGGGGCTCGAGCTCAAGATTCGCCCGATACTCCCCTCCGACGAGGACATGATGCGCAGGCTCTTCTATCATTTCTCGGACGAGTCGAAATACCTGCGGTACTTCGCAAGGCTTTCGATCATGCCCCACAAAGAGATGCAGAAGTACGTAAACATCGATTACGAAAAGATATTCTCGATCGTGGCCATTTTGCAGAAGGACCGTACCGAGCGCATCATCGCCGAGGCGCGCTACGCCTATTACGACCGTATCGACGCGTATGAGATGGCGTTCATCGTCGACGAGGAATACCAGGGTCGGGGAATCGCGACCTTTCTGCTGAACTATCTCATGAAGATCGCCCGCGAGAGGGGAATAAAGCGGCTGTCGGCGACGGTGCTTCCCCAGAACGATAAGATGCTAAGGGTCTTCGAGAAAGGGGAGGTAAAGCCGAAATCGATGTTCGCCGACGGGGTGATCGAGCTGCGCTTCGAGCTATAGCGAGGAGCGCGCCGTTCTCGTCGCTTCGTCGATGATGAAATCGCCGAAGACCGAGGGGGCCTCGGCCTGCATGACGCGAAGCATGGCCAGGCACACGGCGCGAATCTCCCACTGCGCGCCGCGGGCGCACCGCAGCGCGAAGACGTGCCGGAGTTCGCGAAAATTCGCGGAGAATACAATCTCGCTTTCGAGCGCGTTCGGAAGCACGAAGCGCGCATCCTCTTTTTTAATCCCCATCTCCCGCAGTCGCCTGTAGGTAAGCCGCGCATTTTCTAGGAAATCGTCGAAGAGCGCGCCCGCTTCATCGCTTGACTGGATGTCGGGCGGCACGATGTAGTTGAACTCGTCCTCGCTCACGTAGCGCTGGGACTGCTGTGAGAAGCTCGCCACGCGGTGGCGCACCAGCTGGTGCGTGAACGCGCGCGAGGCCCCGCGTACGCGGAAGCTCGCCGAGGCGTGCTCGAGTATCGAATGGTGCCCGTTTTTGATGCAGCGGCGGATGAAGTTCGACTCGCTTGTGCCGTCCATCCTGTCGAAGGAGAGGTAGCAGGTGCGCCCCGCCTCCTCGATGAGCTTTTCCGCACGGGGCGTTACGGCAAGCAGGGTGACGTCGGGTCCGGTGATGCGCATGGCCGGCCTATATCTTCATTCCCGAGAACCCGAGGAAGGCCATCGCCATGAGACCCGCCGTGATGAAGGTGATGGGGAGGCCTTTCAGGTTTTCGGGTATGTCCGCGATCTCGAGGCGCTCGCGGATGCCCGCCATGAGAAGGAGCGCCAGGGTGAAGCCGAGTCCCGCGCCGAGTCCCTGCACGACGGCCTTTAGCAGGCCGAGGTTGCCGTTAAGGAATCCGGCCTCGGTGTTGAGCACGGCCACGCCGAGCACCGCGCAGTTGGTGGTGATGAGCGGGAGAAAGATTCCCAGGGAGTGGTAGAGCACCGGCGATATGTTTTCTATCACCATCTCGACAAACTGCACCAGCCCCGCGATGACCAGGATGAACGCGATGGTGCGCAGGTAGGCGATGTCGAACGGTATCAGTACGTACTTGTAGATCAGGAAGGTGAAAAACGAGGCCATCACCATCACAAAAATGACGGCGAGGCCCATACCCAGCGCCGAGTCGAGCTTCCGGGAGACGCCCAGAAACGGGCACAGCCCCAGCATCTGCGAGAGCACGTAGTTGTTGATGAAGATGGTCGATATCAGTATGACGAAGAGCGCCTTGATCTCCATGCCCCTACCTCCTTTTCCGCGACTTGAGCGCGTTCATGCCCCACAGCATGATGGCCAGGGTGAAAAAGGCGCCGGGCGCGAGCGTCATGATGGTGGCCGGCTCCATTCCGGGGATGAGGGTGTAGCCGAAAAGCCTGTTCGATCCCAGGATCTCCCGGAAGAAGGCGAGCACCGTAAGCGTCAGGCCGAATCCAAGGCCCATGCCCAGCCCGTCGAGCACCGAAGGCAGTACGGTGTTTTTCGAGGCGAACTCCTCGGCGCGCCCCAGGATGATACAGTTGACCACGATGAGCGGGATGAAGATGCCGAGCGCTTTATAGATGTCCGGCTGAAACGCCTTCAGCGTCAGTTCGACGATGATGACGAAGGTGGCGATGATCGCGATGAAGATCGGGATGCGGATGTGCGACGGCACCACCGACTTTATGAGCGAAACGAAGATGTTCGAGAAGATGAGCACGAACGTGGCGGCCAGTGTCATCCAGAGCGCGTTCGACACCGAGGTCGAAACGGCGAGGGTGGGGCACATGCCGATGCCCAGTATCAGGATGGGATTTTTCTCCCATATGCCTTTCGCGAATACCCTGTAATAGCTCATTTTCCGGCTGCCTCCTGCGCTTTCGCGTGTTCCTCGAGCGCAATTCTCAGGGTCGCCATGCCGACCTCTATGCTGTCCTTCACGGCCTTGGTGGTGATGGTTGCGCCGGTTATCGCCGAAACGCCATTCTTCAGTAAAAGCTCATCGCGCATGGTTTCGTTCCAGTCTCCCTTCTTGAAGATTGCGATTTTCGCGGCCGCGTTCACGCCCCTGAACTGCTCCTGGAACCAGGGAGAGGGCTCTTCGCCCGTTTCGTGCGCCCTGCCGGTGACCACCTGGAAGAAGGTGTTGCGGCTTGCGGCCTCGAGTACCCTGGCGCCGAGGCCGGGGGTTTCGGACTGGCGTATTATCGAGATTCCGAGCACCGTACCTTTTTCATCCACGCCCACCATGGTACGGATGGCGCCGCTGTAGCCGGGTTTCTCCGCGATAAAAGCATAGGCCTTCGCGGTCGTGTTCCCCCCGGCCTTTTGCCCGGTCCAGTAGGTGAAATTGGCCCTGCCCACCGCCGCCGTACGTTCCTCTCCGATCGTGTAGCCCGGAAGCACGAGCGCCAGGGCGTTTTCCTGTTTCTGCCGCTCCTGTTTCTGTATGACGGGGTAGGTGATCGCCTTGATGTGCGAAAGCGCGAAGGTCGCAATAAAGGAGGTCAGCCCGAGAATCAACGTCGATCTGAGTATGGAAGCATTCATCTATGCGCCCCTTCCTTTAGGATAACCCTCTGCAGGCATCGCGATATGCGTCCCTTCACGCGTGCTTCGTCCCGAACACCTTCGGCCTGATGAACCGGTCGATGAGCGGAACGGTGGAATTCATCAACAGAATCGAATACGAGACGCCTTCCGGGTATCCGCCCCACAGCCGTATAACGCAGGTAAGCACGCCGCAGCCCGCGCCGAAGAGAATCATGCCTCTCGGCGTGACGGGTGAGGTGACCATGTCTGTCGCCATGAAAAAGGCCCCGAGTACCAGTCCACCCGAAAGGAGGTGAAAGAGCGTCGCCTCGGCGGCGTAGGCGAAGCCCGTAAGCGAATAGTAGGCGAACATGATTATGGCGACCGTGCCGATGTAGGTTGCCGGGATATGCCAGGAGACGATGCGCTTGTAAAGCAGGAGGAGGGCGCCGGCGAGCAGAAGGAGCGCCGATGTCTCGCCGATGCACCCGCCGATATTGCCCATGAAGAGCGACTTGAGCATTTCGGGCGAAAACAGCGTGCGGTACACGGCGTTGGGCGCGACCCCCAGATCGGCAAGGAGCTTCGGGCCCTCCTTCAGGGCGCCGAGCGGCGTCGCCTGGGTGATGATATCGTATGCCTGCTCCGGGAGCCCGGCGACGTTCGAGGCCGCCTGCGAGAGCACGTTGGTCGGGCCGAAGCGGTGCCAGGTCGTGGTCATGTGCACCGGCCACGAGGCCATGAGGAGCGCCCTGCCGGCAAGCGCCGGGTTGAAGATATTGAAGCCGATACCGCCGAAGAGCTGCTTGGCGACGATCACCGAGAACGCCGCGCCGATTCCGAGCATCCAGAGCGGAGCGTCGGGCGGTACGTTGAACGCGAGAAGTACTCCGGTTATGACGGCGGAGCCGTCGGTAATGGCAAAGGGTTTCTTCATTAAAAAGCAAAAGGCCGCCTCGGCCGCCACGCACACCGCAACCGAAACGGCGATCAGCATGAGGGCGTTCAGGCCGAAGAGGTACACCGAATACGCCGCCGCCGGGGCCAGGGCGAGCACCACCAGCCACATGATTGATTTAAGCGACTGGCCGGCGTGGATATGCGGCGCGCTGGACAGCAAGAGCCCGGGGGCTGCTTTTTTATCATCCTGCATGGTCGTTGTTTACCCCCGGATAGCCTATTCTTTCTGCCTGCGGCGCAGTTTTTCCTGCGCGAGTTTGATGAAGTGGTTAAGCGGCCTGCGCGAGGGGCATACGTACGCGCACGAGCCGCACATGATGCAGTCGAAGGGATGCGACGGTTCGACGAGGTCGAGCCGGCCTTTCTCGATGGTGTTGACCATGTCGCAGGGGACCAGTCCCGCCGGGCATACGGCCACGCAACGCCCGCAGCGAATGCAGGGCAGGTAGTCGACGGGCCGCGCCTCTTCCTTTCCGAGCACCAGGATACCCGAGGTGCCCTTCACCACGGGTATGTCCATGCTGTCCAGCGCCGTCCCGCACATCGGCCCGCCCATTATGATCTTGGCCGGTTCGGCGACGAGTCCGCCGCATTCCTCGATGACGTCCGAAACGCGGCTGCCAAGGCGCACCTTGTAGTTGCCCGGGTTCTTAACACACGGCCCGGTTACGGTAATGTAGCGTTCGAAGAGCGGCTTGCCGAGCGCCACGGCCTCGCGGATGGCGAAGATGGTGCCGACGTTCTGCACGACGGTCGCCGCGTCCATTGGGAGCCCGCCGGACGGCACCTCGCGGCGGGTGAGGCTGTAGACGAGCTGTTTCTCGGCACCCTGGGGGTACTTGGTCTTGAGCGCGACGATTATGATGTTTTCGGATGGTTTTATTTCGGCCAGCTTTTTTTTAAGCGAGGCGATGGCATGAAGCTTGTTGTTTTCCACGCCGATATAGGCGGTGCTGATCCCGAGAATCTTCAGCGCTATGCAGACACCCTCGATGATCTCGCCGGGGAAGGTCTGCATGAGCATGTCGTCAACGGTGAGATAGGGCTCGCACTCCGAGCCGTTGATGATGAGCGCCTCGATTTGACGGTTGCGCGGGGGGTGAAGCTTGACCTGCGTGGGGAATGCGGCACCACCGAGGCCGACAACGCCCGCCTCGGCGACGCGGTTGAGGAGTTCGAGGTTGCTCATCGATCCCCAGTCCGCGCTCTCCAGCGGCCTGCCCGAGGTTGGAAACGAGCCCTGCGCCTCGATCACCACACACATTCCGCGCTTCGAATACACGGTGGGGTGCTCGGTGATCTCCACGATCTTTCCGGGCACCGACGCGTGCACGTTCGCGCTGATATAGCCGTCGGCCAGCCCTATGAGCTGGCCTTCACGTACGATTTCACCCGCCTCCACAATCGGCCTGGCGGGCTTGCCGACGTGCTGCTGAAGCGGGATGTAACAGAGTTGCGGGACCGAAAGGTTGGAAAAAGCCTTCCCCTCGCTGAGGCGCTTGTTTTCGGGCGGATGTATCCCGCCCGAAAAGGTAGTAAAGGCCATGGGTTACCCCCTGGTCGAATAGATCTCGTCTTTGATCGGGAGTTCCTTCCGGAGGTTTTTTATGTAGGGGAAGAGTTCGCCCGCGTCCACGTAGCTGTCGCAATCGTCCATGATCCGCCTGGCGACCGTGAAATATTTATAGAGCTTTTCCTCACCGGAGCGCTTTACCCATTTTTTCTTGAGGCACTTCACCCTGAGCACGTACCGGTCGGGTTCGGATTCGTACTGGCGTATCACGATGCAGTTCTGACAATTTGCGCAGAAAATCTTCTCTTTAACCATCATTCACCTTCTTGACGCTGTATTCGCGGTCGTCGAGCCGGGCATTCTGTTTAAATCAATAAGAATTGTTGTAATACAACAAAAGAAGCCTCGTAACGCTGCGAACCTCTTATATAGAAGCCGGTGCCCCCGGGCGTCAAGAAAATTTTCTTATTTTAACGGGTATTTCCCGTCAGCCGGAAGGCCCCGCGCCGACCGGCTGACGGGGGTATAAAATATGCCCTTCGCGGTTTTATTTTCTTTACAAAAAACCTTCCGCAAATGGATATTTTAAGCCACCTCAAAATCATGCGAAGGAAACGCCAATGAAGGTCTTGCTTATAAATCCGCCCTATCCTTTCGAGGAATCGCCCACGCCGCCGTTCGGGATCATATCACTCGCCGCGTACCTCGAGCGCGAGGGAATCGAGGTGCTGGTAGAGGACTATATCGTCCAGCCGTACTCGCGCGAGCGCGTCCGCGAGGTCCTTTCCGCCTTCCGGCCGAACGTGGTCGGCTCAACGGCGGTCACCATGAACGTAAAGCGCGCGCTCTCCATACTGCGCGACTACAAGGAAGAAAATCACGAAGTGATTACCGTGATGGGAGGGCCGCACGTGAGCTTTGACGCCGACCAGATACTCGGCGGCCACCCCTTCCTCGATTGCATAGTGCGCGGCGAGGGCGAAATCACTTTTACCGAGATGCTTCGCGCGCTGGGGGCCGGTACGCCCCTCGATGACGTGAAAGGCATGTCCCTGCGCTCGAACGGGACGGTGCGGCACAATCCCGCACGGCCCCTCATTCCCGACCTCAACGTGCTTCCGTACCCGGCTCGCCACCTCATATCGCTCTCGCGATACCGTGCGCTCGGTTTTCCGATCAACATGGTCACCTCGCGGGGCTGTCCCAATAAGTGCATTTTCTGCGTCGGAAGCCGAATGGTGGGCCGCAAGGTGCGCTACCTCGACGTACAGCGCGTCGTCGACGAATTCGAGCTGTTGTCGACCATGCGTTTCCGCCAGATCAACATCGTCGACGACCTCTTCACCGCCAACAAGAACCGCTGCATCTCGATATGTGAGGAGATCGTTCGCAGGGGAATAAAACACCGCTGGACCGCGTTCGCGCGGGTCGACACGGTATCGAAGGAGCTCCTCGAGGCCATGAAGGCCTCCGGCTGTACCACGCTGTGCTTCGGTATTGAGAGCGGAAACCAGGAGATACTGAACCTTGTGAAAAAGAACATCACCCTGGAGAAGGCGAAGGCCGCCGTGGACCTCTGCAACGCGGCCGGGATCGAGCCCATGACCTCGTATATCCTGGGCCTGCCGGGCGAGACGCCGGAGACCGTGCGCAAGACCATGGAGTTCGCCCGGAATTTAAGCCCCATGTACGGCTACCATATCCTCGCGCCCTTTCCCGGCACCGAGGTGCGCGAGAAGGCCGCAGAGTACGGCATGCGCATACTGACCGACGACTGGGATCTCTACGACGCCAACCGATCGGTCGCCGAGTCCATCCACATGTCGCACGAGGAGATTGACCGTATCGTCAACGAGTTCAACGGGGGCATCCGGCGCTATGTCGAGTCCCTCGGCGAGCAGAAGAGGCGGGGGGAGGTCATCTCGAACGAGGATCAGGACATGCTGGGGGGGATTTTGTCGTTCGATTTCAGCGAGAAGCTCATTTCGAAACAGGTGCTCGAGCGCTACCCGGGACTTCCGAACGGGGCTACGGATATAACCGTGATGACGGATTTCGCCACGTTCGTCGAAAAGGAGATCGGCTACGGCATCGCCGACGTCGAGCGCGAGCTCGCGCGCCTGTCGGCGCTTGCGTGCATCGGAATCGACCGCGCCGGCCCCGCCTCCAGGGTCGCCTGGATCTAGGTCGTGGGCCGGGCGGCAATCACGCAGTTTTTGGTCGCCCGCTTGCCTTCGTACATGGCCCCGTCGGCCCTGCTGATGTTGGCGTCGAGATCGAGCGAAATGTCGTATTCAGCGACGCCGATGGTGACGGTTACCTTCAGTTTTTTCCTCTTGAACTCGGGCCTTCCCGCCTCGACGGCCGCGCGCAGCTTTTCGGCCACCGCCATGGTTCCGTCCATCGTCAGCCGCGGAAAAATCAGGAGAAACTCTTCGCCTCCCCAGCGCGCGGCCATGTCCTCTTTCCGGACCGAGGCCACAAAGATATCGGCCACGCTTTTAAGCACCGTGTCGCCGCCCTCGTGCCCGTGGGTGTCGTTGAACTGTTTGAAGTCGTCAATATCGGCCATCGCCAGGGAAAACGGATCGCCGTGGCGGGCGGAGCGCGACAGCTCGGACGAGAGCCGCTCGAGGGCGTAACGGCGGTTCGCCAGGCCCGTCAGCGGGTCGATTCGCGCCATCACCTCGAGTCGCTCGCGCACCCGGTTAAGCTCCTCGTTGCGGCGCTCGAGCTCCTCCGCATACGAGCGCAGGTCCTGGCGCGAGCGCCGAAGCTCGAGGTGGGTCCGGATCCTCGCGAAGAGCTCGCGGGGGTTGAAGGGCTTTGCGATGTAGTCGTGCCCGCCGGCCTCGAAGCCGCGCACTATGTCGTTGGGTTCGCTCTTCGCCGTGATGAAGAGCACGGGAATGTCGGCCGTGGCCGGATCCTTCTTTAAGGTGCTGCAGATCGCATATCCGTCCATGCCGGGCATCATGACGTCGAGCAAAACGAGGTCGGGAAGTATTTCCCCTGCGCGCTTGATGGCCTCCTGTCCGTTGGTCGCGGTGTAGAGGTCGTAGTCGTCTTTTAAGAGCTCGCCAAGCGCCCGAAGCGGGGTGGGGGCGTCATCGACAATCAGTATCTTTTCCCTGCCCATTCAGGAGCGTCCTCCTTCAAGTTTTTTCCCGAGCTTCGCGATAAGCGATATCGCCGACCCGGTGTCAAAGCGCGCGAGCGCCTTTTCCAGTCTGGCGAGATCCCCGCTCGCGCGCCCCGGCCACACGCCCTTCAGCGCGGCGAAGGTGTCGAGCGCGCCGTAACTTCCGGAGGACGTTTCGGCTTCCAGCTTCGAGAGCAGCATCCGGGCGTTGGCCGTGCGCGCAGAGGGTGCGGCGTGTTTCTCACGGACGGCTTTCGGGGCGGTGGCCCGATTGGCCAGCACTACATCGAGATCGCGGCCGAAATCCGAAAGCCGGGCGGCGACGGCACCTCCGCCGTCGGCGATTTCATTCTCAAGCGCCGTGGCGGTCTTTTGCAGCGAGAGCGCGCCGAGCGTGCCGGCCGCGCCTTTTATGGAATGGACAAGCCGCCGCGCTTCGTGCGTCTGGCCGGCCATCAGGAGTTTGCCGATCGTGGCGGGGGCGTTCGCGTAGAGATCACAGAACTGCGCGACGAGCTGGTGCAGAAATACCCCGTCGCCCCTCATGCGGTCAAGCGCGAACCCTATGTCGATCCCGCTCAAGGCGGCCGTGCCATCGGAAGGGGGTGTCTCTTTTTCGCCGGTGGTGTCGCCATCGGGCGTCCCCGGACCGAACCAGCGCGAAAGAGCGGTGAAGAGCGCGTCCGGGTCGACCGGCTTGGGGAGGTGGTCGTTCATTCCGACCTCCAGACAGCGGTCGCGGTCGCCGCTCATCGCGTAGGCGGTCATCGCCACGATCGGGAGGTCCCCGTGGCGGGCGTCGGCGCGGATTCGCGTCGTCGCCTCAAGGCCGTCCATTACCGGCATCTGCACGTCCATGAGCACCAGGTCGAAGCGGTCCCTGTCGAGCAACTCGACGGCTCGGGCCCCGTCCTCCGCCTCGGCCACCTCGATGCCTTCGGACTCAAGCAGTTCGCGCATCACCTGGCGGCTGATCGAATTGTCCTCCACCAGAAGGACGGTCTTTCCCGCGTAACGGGCCTTCGCCGCAACGGCGGGTTCGCCGCCACGGGCGCTCCCGGGGCTGCGCCCGCTGATTCCCAGCGCCTCCATCACGCTCTCAAGGAGCATGGAAGGCGTAACCGGCTTGGCCAGCACGCGATGTACGCCGACCTTCCTCGAGCGTTCCCTGATAACGTCGGGGTCGTATGCCGAAACGATTATGATCTCGGGGACGGGCATTTTTTTCGACAGGGTGCGGATGCGTCCGGCGGTTTCGATGCCGTCGAGATCCGGCATCTTCCAGTCGATGAGAGCAAGATTGAAGCCGGCCCCGGAGCTTTCTTCAATGAGTGAGAGCGCCTCCGCACCGGAGCACGCCGTGGACACGTCGAATCCGAAACTTGCTAGGCTTTTGCCGAGTATTTCTCGCGCGGTCTCGTTGTCATCGACCACCAGAAGGCGAAGCTTTCCGAATTCCGCCGTGCGCCGGAGCGCCGACTCGCCGGACCTCCGGACCTCGAGCGGCAGGGTAAAATAAAAGCTCGAGCCGCTCCCGGGAGTGCTGGTACATCCGATCTCGCCGCCCATGAGCTCCACGAGCCTTTTGGAGATGGAGAGGCCCAGGCCCGTGCCTCCGTACCGGCGGGTGATGGAGCTGTCGGCCTGGGTGAATGAGTGGAATATTTTTGGCTGCTCCTCCGGCGGGATACCGATGCCCGTGTCGCGCACCGTGAACGTGACGACCATCTTCCGCGATGGTGCGCTATCGCCCGTGCTTTGCCGGGCTTCGACGCGCAACACAACCTCTCCGCGGTGCGTGAACTTGATTGCGTTGCTCAGCAGGTTAAAGAGCACCTGCTGCAGGCGCAGCGGGTCGCCGCGGAGATCGAGCGGCATACCCGCGCTTATATGCAGAAAGAGCTCCAGGCCCTTTTCCTCGGCCGGGCGGCCGAGCGCACCGATGAGGTTTTTCAAAATATCGTCGAGCGAGAAGTCGACTTCCTCGAGATCGATACGGCCGGCCTCTATCTTCGAGAAATCCAGCACATCGTTGATGATGCCCGCAAGCATCTTCGCCGAAGCGCCTATCTTGTCCAGGTAATCGCGCTGCTTGTCGGTCAGGCCGGTCTTCAGGGCCAGGTGGGCAAGGCCGATGATGCCGTTAAGCGGGGTGCGGATCTCGTGGCTCATGTTGGCGAGGAATTCGCTCTTTACGCGGTTCGCCTCCTCGGCGGCCTCCTTCGCCGCGCGCAGGGTGCCCTCGAGTTCGATGCGCTCGGTGATGTCGCGCGCCACCGCGTAGATCATTTTTCCCGCCGGATATGAACGCCACTCTATCCAGCGGTAATGGCCGTCTTTGCGCCGGTAGCGGTTGGTGAAGCTTGTTACCACGTTCTGGGTATCCAGTTCCTGCATGGTGTTCAGCGTCGCCTTCAGGTCGTCCGGGTGCACCAGGTCAAGGAAACGCGTTCCGATCAGTTCCTCCCGGGTATAGCCGAGCGTTTTCTCCCATTCGGCGTTGAGGCGGCGGAAATAGCCGTCGGTATCCGCCACACACAGAAGGTCGAGCGCGCCTGAAAAAAACTTCTCCAATTCATCGGTCTTCTCGCGCAGGCTCTCCTCTGCATTGCGACGCTCGGTGATGTCGGTGGTGACGAGGAGCACCCGGCGCGAGGTTCCATCGTTTTCAAACAGGGGCACCTTGACGGTTGAGAGCCAGTGTTCCTCTCCGTTCGAGAACGTCACTTTCTCCTCGGGGATGAGCTTGGGTTGAAGCGTGTCCATCACCTCCCGGTCGTCCGAAAGGAAGTGCTCTACTTCGTCGCCGTTCGGGCTGTAGTCGGAATCGGTCTTTCCGATCATCTCTTCGGCGGTTGTCCCGTAGGCCTCGGCGATCGCCCTGTTCGCCAGCTCGAAGCGTCCCATGCGGTTCTTGACGGCGATGAATCCCGGTACCGCGTCGACCACCTGGCGCAGAAACGCGCGCTCGTTTTGAACGGCCTCCTCCATCCTTTTCCTCTCGGTGATGTTGGAAATCATGCCGATGATCGCCTCGGTGCTGCCGTCGGTGTTGCGTATGGGCGTCACCGAGAGGCTGATCCAGATGACGCTTCCATCGCGACGCAGGTAGCGCTTTTCCATCTGGTACGAGTCCACCTCTCCGTTCTGCAGGGCCCGCAGTGTTTCGCCGCTAGCGCGGATGTCCTCGGGGTGCGTTATATCGGCGACGTACATTCCCTCCAGTTCATTCACCGTGTAGCCCAGCATGTCGGCCAGGGACTTGTTGACCCTGAGGAACCGACCGTCGGCGTTGACGAGGTCAATGCCGGCTCCCGCGTTCTCAAAGATGGCGGCAAGGCGCGCTTCGCGCCGGGAGAGCGCGTCTTCCGCCCTCTTGCGCTCGGTGATATCGAAGATGACACCGCGCGTTCCGCGCAGGAAATCGTCGGGATCAATTGAGCACGCGTTGATGATAATGGGGAAGACCGTACCGTCGGCGCGTATTGCCTCCAGTTCGATGTTCATCGCGATGCCGCGCGTCGCCAGCATCCTCCTGACCAGGGGCCACTTTGCCCGGGCCGCCGGCGAGAGCATGTCGATCGTCTGGAAATCCATCGGGAGTATATTTGCCGAGGAAAAACCGAACATGTCAATGGCCGCCCTGTTGACATAGGTGATTCGCGCTTCGGAGTCGGACTCGTATATGCCTATGGGAAGAAGATCGACCAGGTCGCGGAAACGCTCCTCGCTGGCGCGCAGGGCCTCTTCGGTACGCCGGCGAGAGGTAACATCGCGCAGCACCAGCATGCGTCCGGGCGTTTCGCCGGGCCGGGCGGGCAGCGGGTTGATATCGAGCTCGACGTACCGGTCTCCAAGGCTGATAAGCGTGGCCGAAATGGTCCCCGGTGCGATCGCCGCCAGGAGTTCCGGGCTGTTCGTCAGCGTTTTTTCGGCCGTTTCACCGAGCGGCGCTTCACCATCGAGGCCGAGCATCTTCATGGCCGCGGGGTTGATCTCGACGATCCTCGAGTCCGCCGTGAGCGCCAGTATGCCGTCCTTCATTATGGAGAGCAGGGAATCGCGCGAGACGGGGTCTGACGACAGAAAATGGAAGCGGGAAACGGCAAGCGACAGGAGTAGGCCGGTCACGGAAAAAGCGGCGGGGGTGATGTCAAGGCCGGGTACGGGCGAAAAACCCGCAACGTACACCATGTTCCCGGCGAAGGGAACGAGGGAGCCGAAAAGCAAGAGGCGCGTCTGCATCGAATACAGGTGGTGAAAGCGGTATATGGCGCGGGCGAGCATCACGATCGCAATTATAATGAAAAGATAACCATAGGCAATCATGAAAAAGAACCAGGGGCCATGGCCGAAAACGCCGGTCGTTCCATAGGCACTCTCGGTAGGGGTGATGGACGACCATACCAGCCCGTGCAGGTGGTTGGTGGCCGCCAGGGCGATGGACAGCATGGGAACGATAAAGAGCGCGCGGCGCCTCGGGCGGCCAACACGCGCTTCGAGTCCGGCAAAGGAGAGGACAAAGAGGAAAAACAGTACCGGGGTGGTCTGGCTGCCCAGGTACGAAACGGCCGACCAGAACTGCATCCAGGTCCGTTCGGGGACCACATGCACCATGGCCTCGGTGACGGACCACAGGCATACCGCCGACATAAGCAGGGCCATGTAGCGGTTTCCACGCACGTCGCGCCAGCGCCATGCGCGGATCGCGAGCGCGCCCGCGAGCAGAGCGGGGACGGCGTGAATGAAGGTGATCGGGCCTGGGTGCATGGCAATTAGCCTTTCATTGGGCGGCTGTCGGTCTTTTTACCGCTGGAGTGTAATGGATCTTCCTGCAGGGGGCAAGTAAATAAGTGGCGCCGGATGCGGCCGGCCGGTGCGCCGAACGTATTCATCGAACCCTTTTTTTTCCCACGGGCGCCAGGTATACGACGAATTCGTCTTCGCCATCCAGCCGTAACAGCGCGTCCAGCGATTCCTGGTCGTATGCGGCGATGGCGCAGGTGCCGGCGTTGATCGCCTCACAGGCCAGATAGAGGTTCTGGCACACGTGGCCCGCGTCTATCGCGATCACCTTGTGGGCCGCCAGGCCATAGCGCCACTCCATGCGCGCGGGTATCGCCGCCCAGAAAAACGTGACGGCCGCCGCGCCGACGAAGCGCTGACCGAAACAGGCACCGGAAACGCGGCCCGCCAGCCCGCGCTCGGCGAATTCCAGCAGCAGGCGGTGCTCAAACGGCAGGTAGCGGTAGATACCCTCGTCCAGTCCCCCGACTCCGCGAACATACAGATAGGTCTCGAATGCGTGCCGGGCGCCGGCCGAGGGCACGGTCCGCAGTGCGGCGGCGGAATGGTAGCTTTCGCGCAGCCCCTGGGTGGCCCAGAGAAGGAATGACAGCTCCTCAATGCCGAGGGGCTCTGCGCCGTACGCGCGGACACTCTGACGGTCGGCAATGGCCCGGACAAGTCCCAGCGGAAAGTCATCGGAAAATGAGCTGACCCCGGGAAGTTCTATGGTCAGGGCATCGGGGTCATGGCGCTTCTGCGGCGGCGGGGGCGGGATTCCGCGGCTCTGGTCGGTGTAACGAAAGTCGACGTGCTTGCGGATGGTGTCTTTCAGAAAAAAGCGGTTTGCTTTTATCTCGTCATTGCTCATGGAATACCCCGATTACGCGGACGCCTCGATCCCAGTATAACCGAAAACAGGCGGTATGCAAGGGATTTACCGCTCGCCCGGTCAATAAATGTTACGATGACGGGGTCGGCCCAACCGAAGCCTTATCGTTTTTTATAGCCAGGCCGAAAAAGTGAGTGCGTTTCACGTCGCGTATTCGATACAATCCAGTCGTGCCGGCCGCGGCGGCGGTGGTACGGATTACGGATGCGGGAAAACCTCGCCAATGCCCATGCACGAAGATAAAGTAGAGCTTTTGCGAAGGGTGGACCTCTTCTCGACCCTGCGCGAATACGAGCTGGATATCATCGCAAAGAACAGCGAGATGGTGCGCTTCGATCGTGGAGTCGCCGTGTTCGTCAAAGGGGCCCCGGCGCGCGAACTCTATGTGGTGCAGGGCGGCCGGGTGGGCATCATCGGCGTGGAAAGCGAGGACAACATAACGATCGCCCAGATCGCCCCGGGCGAATCTTTTGGAGAGCTCGAGTTCCTCGAGAACGCGCCGCGCAAAGCGGCGGCCTTTATCGAGGAGGAATCGGTGCTCCTGCGCTTTCCCGCGGTGGGAATAACGATGGCCGATCTGCTCCGCGACCATCCCTTTGTCGCCGCGCGCACGCTCCACCGGTTGCTCGGTATTATCGCCGAACGCATCTGGAGTGTCAAACAGCTCCTTAACGAAAAGACCGGCTGGCTTCAGGACCTGCACCGTCAGCTTCACTGCGACAGGATGACCGGCCTCTACAACGAGACCTTTCTGCGCGAGGACTTCGTCAACCTCCTGCCCCGGCTTGGCGGCAGGGCGGCGCTTCTTATGATAAAGCCCGACAACTTCAAGGAGATAAACGACCGGTACGGCCACGAGGCGGGTGATCACGTGCTCAAGCTCATGGCGATCTTTTTGCAGTCGGAGCTCGGAGAAAACGACATCGGTGTGCGCTACCGGGGCGACGAGTTCGCAGCGGTGCTGGCCGACGCGGGCCGCGATGAGGCGCTGGAGCGTTCACGCGCCATCAGCGCGTCGCTCGCGTCGCTGGACCTCTCCCGTGCGGCGGGCGCGGACGCGCCGCACGTCAGGGTAAGCATCGGCATCGCCCTCTATCCCACGGACAGGGCCGAGAGCCGCATGCTGGTGGAGGAGGCGCATCGCAAGATGATGGCCGCGCGCGAATCGGGCGGCGGCCGTGTGGCGATTTAGGAGCGCGTCATGAAGAGGCTTTCGGCAGCACAGGGACTGTTCAGGGATTTCGGGGATGATGTGCTGGCGCGCCTTGCGCCCTATTTCACCGAGCGGGCGGCGGGCGCGGGTGAAACCATCGTCGCGCAGAACGAGCTGGTGCGCGAGCTTTACGTGGTGGCCGAGGGGCGCGTGGAGAGCGTGCTCGCGCTTCCCGGCAGCATCGAGCGTCCGCACGGAGACTGCCTGCCGGGCGACTTCTTCGGCGAGGTATCGCTCTTCGGCGACCGCCCGTCTTCCGACACCTACCGCGCCGCGGAACCATGCCGGCTCCTGGTGCTGGGTGAAAGGGAGATATCAGCGCTAATGGAAGAGCGGCCCGTGGAGGCCGTCGCCCTTATCGCGCGGCTGCTGGGCCTTACCATACGCAATCTCCGCGCATCGAGCTCGTTCCTCGCCGACGTGGTGCAGTGGGGCGAACGCGCGAGCAGCCGCGTCATCACCGATGAGCTCACCGGCGTATATAACCGTCCGTTCCTCGAGGATGCGCTCGAGAACTTTTTCGACATCTCGAAAAGCAACCACAAGCCGGTCGCCTTCCTCATGCTGGACGTGGACAATTTCAGGGGAATCAACGAGGCCATTGGGCGCGAAAAGGCCGACGCCGTCATCGTGCGCGTGGTCGGCATAATCCGCGGCATCATCTCAAGCCACGGCATCATCGCGCGCTACGGCGGCGACGAGTTCTCCATCCTCCTTCCCGAAGCAGATCTTACCCGCGCGCTTTCGATTGCCGGTGAGATACGAGTCGGCGTTGAATCGGCCGACTTCTCGGATATCGCGCCCGGACTTCCGCGCGTCACCACGAGCATCGGGGTGAGCGCGTTTCCGGATACGGCGACGGACCTCGCCGGCTTCCGCGAGAAGGCGGACGCGTCGCTGTACCGCGCCAAGGAGATGGGGCGCAACCGCGTGGAGGCGATTAAATAGAATAATCTGTCCCCGTGGTCTTCGGTGTTCGGTTATATGGCCATCGTACAGTGCGCGCGGGTGTGTCGATCGTTGATTTTGAGGCGGGCCGTCGTGACCGCCCCCTGAAGTCAGAGTTAAATTTTAATAAATTATAAGGATAAAATAATTATTAATATAAATAATGCCTGTTAACCTCCTATATTATTATCATCTGAAAATAATTATAAAGGAGTACCTCGATGGGGAAATATGTTAACAGTAATTTAACAGCAGGAGAGCATATCGTCTATGAGGCTACATACCACTGGATAATATTTCTATCTTTGAAAGCCGTCCTGACTTTATTCATTTCGCCGTTAATTACCTTCCATACAAGTGAATTCGCAATCACAAATAAACGAATAATAATGAAGGTCGGTTTAATTCGCAGAAGGACCATGGAATTGAATATTCCCAAAGTTGAATCAGTCGGTGTTGACCAGAGCATACCGGGTCGTATTCTCGGGTATGGTTCGATTTCTGTTGTCGGGACGGGCGGTACAAAAGAGACATTTGATAAAATTTCAAAACCGTTGGAATTCAGAAAAGCGTTCCAGCAGTTCCAATCCTGAAATGATTCTTTTCTATAATAATCAACGATGCCGGGCACATCGAAATAAGCATGCACGAAATAAACTGCCATAAAAATCCGGGACCTCCCCCGCCCGCGGCGAAGGAAGTCCCGATTGCGCGAGGCAATAAGACAGTTATAATGAAACCGCGTACTCAGGCACGGCAAAAAGCCGCTTTTCTCAGTACGTCCATCCCATGATTCCCAGGCCGATTATGTTCATGATGACCGCCACGGCATAGATGCATGTTATGAAGATGACCCGCTTCTTCATGGTCTTGAGCCACAGCATGATGTTGATGGCCGCGAAGAAGTGGAAATAGCCGATAAGCACGATCAGCCAGATGCCGGCGAAGGTGCGGTTCCAGCAGGGATACTCCCACACCAGGTGGCCGCCCTTGTTGAGCATGCACTCCACGAAGACGCAGAAGGCGGTGAAGCCGATCGCCCAGAACCACTGCTCGGGAAGTCCCAGGATTTTCAGCTTGCGCTCCTTCGTAAGCGAATGATAGAAGATGATGCCCGCCAGGGAAAACATAAACATGATCTCGATGTTCCATCCCACCATGGTGCGAAGCGCCGTGTCGCCAGGCGTGGTCCAGAAAGCGGAACGCTGGGATATGGCCATGATCCACCCGTTCCAGGACTCGTTGATGAAATCCATGCCGAACAGGGTGAGTCCCGCGAATACCGCCTCCCAGTTGCCGCCTTCCCTGGCTTTTTTGATCTCGGTGGCGTAGATGTACATCACGATCGCCAGGAGCGGGATGACGTACCATTTGATCATCGACAGGTCGCGCAGGCCGCTGAGCGCTTGAACTGTTGCTTCGGTCATATGTACCTCCGTTTTTATCAGAGATGCCGCGAAATCCGGTGTTGCGGTCGCTCTCACCGGTTGCGCCGCACGTCTGTTGTACGGCCCGTTGCGGGAACATAGACGTCATGTCGCTATACCGGCACGACGGCCCCGCTCCGGGCCCGTTATGCGCATCATGAGGCAGTGCCTCGTACGGGACTGCCGAAGCTTCGCGCCACGGATCAGCGGCGCAGTCCGCGCAGAATCATTTCCAGGCCCTCCCGGAACATCTCGGCGACGTTTTCCCCTTCGGGTTTGACATAGGCCCTGATAAGGAACATGATGTACACCGAGAAGAGAAACTCCGTTGCGCGGTCCACGTTCATTTTGTGGAACGATTTCTCCCGCACGCCCTGCTGCAAAATATCCTTCATCAACAGCATCGCGCCCGCGTTAATATCGTAGAACCTGTCTTCGCCCGGGGTGAGCGTGAAAATGTCGGGGTCGCGCGAAAGGACGGAGAGAATATCGTCGCGGCCGCGCAGGTATTCGAACGAGCGCTCGGCCATCACCCTGAATTTCTCCGGTGCCCCCGTTTCTGCCGCCACCGCTTCCGCAACCGAATCCCTCCACCGCCCCAGGGCGCTCTGCACGGTCTTCTCGTAAAGATCCTTTTTGTTTTTTACGTAGAAGTATATATTGCCGGGCGTCATGCCCAGCTCGTTCGCTACGTCCTCTATCGTTGTTTTTTTATACCCGTACTCCGCGAAGAGCTTCAGCGCGGCGTCGAAGATCCGGTTTTCTTTGATCGTTCTGCTCATGATAGTTGGTGCAAAACCGGGCGCTGAAACGGTTTCCTCCGCCGGCGGCGGGAGCCCGCCGAACCCGGGATGTGCAACAGCTCTATTGTGCTTAGGAGTAGACTCTATTAAATAATTGAATATATTATTTAAATATTTAATTTTTGTCAAGCGCTTTTCAAAGGGTCGGACATAATTTCAATGCGCGGTGGGGAAAGGATCAGGAATAACCGGTGAAGTGGGTATGTGGATGTGACGCGGCGAAAGACCGGGGCGGCAGGATGCCGCCCCGTTGACCGATCAATCCCTTTTAACGCGCTTGCGGGCACCCGGCGAGTCCTTCACTTCTTCGGCGGGATAGGTGATAACGATTGTGCCCACCGCGTGCGAGCCCTTGCCCAGGTTTGAAAGCAGAACCACATACTCGCCGCCGGTCCGGGTAAGCTCGCCAGCGTCGACGGCGTAATTGATGGATGACTTCGTTTTAAACCGGTCTTTTTTCTTGATGTATCTGTCAGGTATTTTGTTGGTTTTCTCATCCTGAATGCCTTTGGCCTCGACGATCCATACCTTGAAGGGTGAGCCTTCACCACCCTTTATTTTGCCGCCTCCCACCTCAACGTTCACCGTAATGAGGCCCGGCTCGTCGAGCTTGATCGGAAACTGGACGGAATACGGATCGCTTTCGCCTCCCGGCGCCTGGTACAGGGTATACTTGTGGGTTTCGGTCTTCTTCAGACGCTCCTGGCCGGCGGCGGTCACGCCGGTCTCGGTCATAAAGATAAACAGTACGTATGCCAGGGAAATACACAATGCGGTAAGAAACTTTTTCACGTAGTGCCTCCAAAATGTGGTGTATTACATGCTATATACAGTAACATTCGATTTCGCGCAAGTCCGGGTAACAATTTTTTAACGATATCGGGTTACGACGGCCATGCGTCAACCGGCCCGCCGTCGAGGATGCTTCGCGCCGCGTTCACCTTGGCGTAATGTCCGCCGGTGATGTAATACATGGCACCCTCGCGCCCGAGGAGCCTGCGCGCGATCGCCCGCGGCGAAAGCCCCTTCTCCCGCAGTGAAAGCGCCTCGTCGCGCAGGCGCGTCATGAATGCCACCTTGTCGCGCAGGGCCTTCGTGCCGTCACGCACCGCGCCGAGCAGGCCGCAGAAGATCGTCTCAACTTCGAGTTCGGCCAGGCGCGAGAGCGAGGAGAGGAGGAGGGTGTAATCCTCGTCGCGCCTGAAATACTTGATCTTCCTGCCGCAGAAGAGGTCGCCGGTGAAGAGCCATTTTTTGTCGGGCTCGTAGAGGCTGATATGGTCGAAGCTGTGCCCCGGGGTATAAAGCACGTCGAAGCAGTGATGCGCGGTGCGAACGGTGTCTCCCACGGGCAGCGCTACCGAGCCGTCGGGGCGCTTCCAGACCACGAGCTGGTAGGGTTCGAGGGGCATTTCCCCCGGTGCGGCGATCCAGGGAATGGCGCGCTCGTGGGCGTAGATTGCCGGAGCGCGGGTCGCGGCCAGGGCCGCGTTGTTGCCGGCGTGGTCTTCGTGGTGGTGCGTGTTGACGATCGTCCGCACCGTCCGCCCCCGCATGGCGTCCATGAATTCGCGACGCGCGGCGATGGTGCCGGTGTCGACGAGGAGATCGTCGACGAGGAAGGCGTGCACCCAGTAGGGGACAAGCGGCCCCAGGCTCCTGCCCATCTTGAACAGCGTGACGTCGTTATGCGTGGATGTGATCAGCATGCGGCCTCCGTCGGTGTTCAGCATGGTCTCTGCCGCGATGAAACATGATCGGCGGCTCCCGATCGTTACCGGAAGCCCCGTCCGCGCCGATTCGTACGTCGAATCGTTTGTTTTTCATGCGCCACCCCGGTGTACGGCCTGGATCGCCCTTCGGCCGTGGAAAGCCCGTCAGCCCCGGACCCGCGGCAAGTCTACCGCCATTACGCCGGCGATCAACCAGAAAACGCGGTTATCCAGGCAATCTCCGGCCCCGCTGACAGGGGCCATCGTTCCCAGTGCATCAAGTCATCCGCCCGCGTATGCACGGGAGGTAAAATCTTCCTTGAACGTTTTTCCCGCGCATGCTATACATCCACATGCAGTATACCCATGAATCAGGAGCGGCCCATGAATCCCAGACTCGGTAAGTGGTTTAAAATCTCCGCGATCGCGATTGTCGCGCTTGTCGTTATCGCATTCGTTTCTTTCCAGGTATTTTTCAGGCTCGCCATCCCCTCGTACAGCGGCACCATCGACGTGCCGGGGCTGAAACAGCCGGTCGAGGTCCGCACCGACGATCACGGTATCCCGCACATCCTGGCCAAAAACGACGAGGACCTGTTCTTCGCGCAGGGCTACATCACGGCCCGCGAGCGGATGTTCCAGATGGACCTCACGCGCCTGGCCGGCAGGGGCGAGCTGTCCACGCTCTTCGGCGAGAAGACGCTCGAGACCGACCGGTATTTCAAGACGCTCGGCTTTTATCGCGCGGCGCTCGACGAGTATAAAAACCTTTCGGCGCCGACACGCCTCGCGGTCGACGCGTACACCCGCGGGGTGAACGCGTATCTCTCGACGACGAAGCGCCTCCCGCGCGAATACTTCATCCTGGGAGGAAAGCCGGCGGAATGGAAGGCCGCGGACTGCCTGGTCGGGGCGCTCCTCATGTCATACCGCCTCAGCGCGCCACGCTCGACCAAGGCGATACTGCAGCGCATTTACGACCACGCCGGCGCGGCGACGCTGAACAGGCTGCTGCCGTGGGTGCCCGCCGACGCGCCGGTGATCTCCGGCGAGCCGCCGCGCGCACCGTCGGCCGTTACCGTTCGTGACCCGGGGACTCGAAACGCGCGTCGCGATGAGACCGCCGCTGCTGAGCCCTTCTGTCCGGTCCTCATGCGCCAGCGCGCGAGCAACTGGATGATCTTCTCCGGCTCCCGCACCGCCACGGGCAAGGCCGTCTTTACGGGAAGCCCGGACCTCGAGGCCGTCATCCCCTCGCTCTTTTACCTGGTGCACCTGAAGGGCGGCTCGTATGACGTCATCGGCGGTTCGATCGCGGGTCTGCCGGGCGTGCACGCGGTCGGCTTTAATGGAAGGATAGCGTGGAGCATCACCGTGGGGAACGGCGACAACGTCGACTTCTTCGTGGAGAAGGTCGACCCGGCGAACCCGAACCGGTACCTCACGGAAAACGGATACAGGAATTTCACGGTCATCGAAGATCCGATAAAGGTTAAAGTTAAGGGCGGTTTCCGCGAGGAGAAGCTCACCGTGCGCGTGTCGCGCCATGGCCCCGTGATAAGCGCGGTGATGAAGGCCTTCCCGGCGAACTGCACCATGCTGTGGCCCGGGCTCATGGGACGTGATGGATCCATGGACGGCCTGCTCACGCTTAACCGGGCGCGTACCTTCGCCGAGTTCCGCCTGGCGCTCGGCATGGTGCGCGGGGCGAGCGTCCATTTAGGTTACGCCGACGTCGACGGCAATATCGGCTACCAGTACGTGTCGACCCTGCCGTTGCGCAAAGGCGGCGAGAACCCGGTGGCCATGCCGGGCGAGAAGGGCGCCCACGACTGGACGGGATTTCTCCCTTACGAGCGGCACCCGTACGAATACAATCCGAAAAAGGGGTACGTCGCCTCATTTAACCAGATGCCGGAGACCGCGCCCTTCTACGGCACGGCCTTCTTCCTCTTCGAGCGCGGTTACCGCTTCGAGGAGATGGCGCGCGCAAAGGAGCGCTTCACGGTCGACGAGATCCGCGCCATGCAGAACGACACCGGCTCGCACCTGGCGAAGCGCTTCGTGCCGTATATCGCCGCCGCCTGCGCGAAGGACGCATCCCTCGCGCCCTACGCGAAGAGGCTCGAGGCATGGGACCGTTTCGTGAGCGCGGAGAGCGTCGAGGCGACCATCTTCAACGCGTTCGTGACGAAGCTCATCGGCAACACCTTCACCGACGAGCTCGGCGCGAAGATCGTCGACGAGTTTTTCAAGGACCTGTATGTCTCCATTCCCGTGCAGTGGCTCATCCGCTACCTTGACGAGCCGGGCGGCGGCTTCTGGGACGATGTGACGACAAAGGACGTGCGCGAGACGCGCGACGACATGTTCGCTAAAAGCATGCGGGACGCCCTCGCGCAGATCGGCGAGAAGTTCGGCGGGAACGAGAAGAAATGGGCATGGGGACGCGTCCATAAAATGCCGATAAAGCATCCGCTGGGCGCGGTCCTGCCGTTTCTCAACCTGGGGCCCTACGACTACGCGGGTGATGATTTCACGATCCACGCCGGATGGTGGGACCGCTACAATCCGTTCACGATGAAGAGCGGCGCGGCCATCCGCATCGTGGTGGATATGGGAGACCTCTCGACCATGACACTGATGAGCCCGCCCGGGCAGTCGGGCCATTACATGAGCCCGCACTACAGCGACCTCGCGGAGACCTGGTCGAAAGGGGGCCAGGTGAGCGCTCATTACACGGCGCCGGAGAAGCTCGGAAACGTCCTTTCGCTCGCGCCGGCGAAGCCTTAGGGCCCGGGGCGCTGTTCGGTCACTCCCGGCACGGGGAAGTGCCGGGAAAGCCGGCAGATGGGTCGGTCAATTCATCCATGAATTTTACCAGCCGCGGTGTACATTACGCTTCAGAAGCGGAACGGGAACTCAGGAGTAAAGACACGGGCGGCCTTCCGGAGTAAGGGCCGCCCGATCTCGGGGTTATCGCCGTGTTTGTATTCAGCCCTTCGGATTGGGTCCATACTTGTTTTCGCCGGGTTGGCTGTCGCTTACCAGGAAGACCAGCAGGACGATGAAACCGACAATGGGTACAAGGCTTATGAAGAGCCACCATCCGCTGCGGTCAGTGTCATGCAGCCTGCGTATTGAAACACCAAGGCCGGGCAGCAGCATGCCGAGCGCGTACACTATCGAGAGGATCCCCACCGTTCCGACAAGACCATCGATAAAGCCGATTACGAAGCTTATGATGATGTTGAAAAGAAAAAACATCCAGTATTCCTTCCTTCGCGCTCTTCCGGTGAATACCGCGTACTTCTTCAATACGTCGAGATAATAATTCATAAAGACCTCCGCCTGGAATAGTTGTGTAGTATGAACGGGGCGTGAGATGTATGGCAAGCCGTTATCGACACGCTCCGCCCAGCCGTGGAAGGCAATCACATGATGATTATCCGACGCCGGCTTGCAAAAGGCAACTTGAATTCCGGATGCCGGTGCGCGCCTCCGGAAGAAAAAGCGTTTGCCTTTCCGATCGGCCGGTTATGAATGGAGATGTGGAATATCGGCGGGATAACATGAAACGCACTCTGTCACTCCTGCTTGACGCGCTCGAAGAGTTCTACATGATACCGATCGTCGCGCTGGGCATCGCGGCGATCGGCTGGTTCATCATCCCGGACTTTTTCCGCGTTACGCTGGCCCGCGGACCGGCCGCCGCGACAGTGCTCCAGGTGATCGAACGCCGCTCGCCGAAGTTCGTCGTGGTGAAGGGGCGATTCGATTATACGGGCATTCGATACCGGTGCAGGAAAAACGAGGGCCCGGGGCGGTGTCTGCCCGAGGCCTATCTCTACCCCTTCTTCGACGCGTCCACCGGCAAAAGCGTTTACGTGGAATCCCCGCTCGACCCAGAGTTCTTTATCCCCATGCATCCTGGCGAAACGAGCGTCACCGCCGTTACGAAAAACGTTTCGAAAAACGACCGGCGGTATCACCTATTTATTGATATCACCGAAACCTCGGAACGGTCGGAGAGGCTGTTGAAAGCCTACCGGAAGATCGATATGAACGATCCCTCGATGAAAGACCTGATCTCACTGCTTTCCGCAAGCGGGAAGGCGCCGTTTAAGGTAAATGATGGGACGTATCTCGACGTCGACTATTGCATCTATCGGGGTTTTTCCGGCTACTTCATCGGGGGTTTCGCGATCGTCATCGTTCTCGCGGGATTCACGCTCATCGCCTTCGGTACGGCCGCGGGGATCGAAAACCTCAGGCGGAAATACCGCATACCCCCGGACGACTAGTTCCCTTCCCGAATCCTCAGGTTTTTCACGAGCAGAATGGCGCAGAACACGAGGTCCAGTATGAAGACGGCGACCGTAGCGAGCAGTATGACCGCCATCCATCCAATCTCGTGCCGGGCGGCGGGGCTGCTCCTGGTGAGGAACATGGCCAGTATCACCGCGAACTCCGCCAGGAGCAAACCGGCGAAGAGAATGACCGAGAAGATCGCGCCGCAGCAAAAGATGACCAGGGCGGCGGTCCCGGGCATTCAGTGCATACTCATGCGGCGCGGCGCACGTCAAATCCGAAATGGCCGGTAGAGACACAACCGTTAAGGTGAAACCTCATTGACAATGGATCAAATCCATCACCAGAATGCGTACGGGCGGATTTTTACAGGCCCCGATACTCCGGAAACGGCAGGCAGGGAGGAGCCGACGGGATGAACGTCACCGCGCGACATATCGTTCCACAGGGAGCGCACCGGGTCCGGTTCCGGGAGTACGCCTGCGAGGTGTTCGCCGTTTTCCCGTCGCGCAAGGGCATCGTGAAGGCGATCAAGCGGGGCGAATTTACCATCGATGGAACGGTCGCCGGGACCGGTTCGTGGGTGCTGCCGGGCCAGGTCATTGAGCACATCGATCCCGAGCGTTCCGGGCCGAAGCCCTTCGTGCTGCGCCTGCGCGTGGTGTTCGAGGACGAGCATGTCGCCCTGGTCGAGAAACCGGCCGGCATCGTGGTTAACGGCAACCGCTTCAAAACGATCGAAAACGCGCTTCCGCTTAACCTTGCCACCTCGGCCTGTTACGACGCCCTGCGCCGTCCGCGTCCCGTGCACCGGCTCGACGCACCCACGGGCGGGCTTCTGCTGGTCGCCAAGACCTCCCGCGCCATGGTGGCCCTGGGCCGGCAGTTCGAGGAGGGCCTTGTGGAAAAACGTTACCGCGCGGTTGCCATGGGGTTTCTCGAGGGCGAGGGGCTCATCGACGCGCCGATCGACGGCCGCAGGGCCGTCACCGCGTATCGCGCCGTGCGGCACGCGCCGTCGCTGCGAAGCGGCCGGCTCTCGCTCCTCGACCTCTGGCCGCGGACCGGGCGAACCCATCAGCTGCGGCGTCACCTGGCGGAGGCGGGGTTTCCGATCCTGGGCGACGCGGCCTATGGCCCGCCGGGGCTGGTACTCAGCGGCAAGGGACTTTTTCTCGCGGCGGTCGGGCTGTGCTTCGATCACCCGCTGACCGGAACGCGGCTCGACTTCGCGATGGACGATCCGCCGAAGTTCGCCGGCCTGCTCGACCGCGAGGAGCGCCGATGGCGGAAGTACAACGCGGACCGTTACGGCCCTTCACTGCCGTAAGGCGGCGATCGAGTCGAATTTCCCGATAGAATGCCCGATCGATTACGCGCGGTGCCTCCGGACTCCATCGCGGCACCATTTGAAAGCGGGAAAGGCGCCGTGCGTATATCGCGGGTAATTCATAATCGCGTTTTTTAGCTTGCGCCGCGGCTCAACCCGCGGTATCGTATTTAATACCATTGCCGGAGGATCTGGAATATTGGCAATTTATTCACTGGTGACGACGACCATACTGACTCTCGTGCTGGGCGTTCCCGCCCTGCTGGCGGGCATATTCGAAAGGAGCGGTCGCGCCCTTTATCGTACGGGGTGTGCCTGGGCCTGGCTCATCCTGAAAGTACATCGCGTACGTCTCCAGGTGGCCGGCGTGGAGAAGCTCGTGCGTACGCGCTCGTACGTATTTATCTCCAATCACCTGAGCCACCTGGACGGCCTGGCCATGGTTCTGGCGCTGCCCCATACCCTGCGTTTCGTGGCAAAGAAGTCCCTCGCGCGCGTTCCGGTCTTCGGCTGGGCTTTCAGGCTGGCCAGGATGATCTTCATCGACAGGGGTGATGGAGCCGGAGCCATCGAGACCATCAATCGCTCGGCACAGGACCTGAAAAACGGTATCAGCGCCTACTTCTTTGCCGAGGGCAGCCGCAGCGAGTCCGGCGAAATGAGGCCGTTCAAAAAGGGAGGCGTACTCTTTGCCCTGAAGGCGGGGCTTCACATCGTCCCCGTCACCGTCATCGGCAGCAACCGTCTGCTCCCCAAAGGCGCCCTGGGCATAAAAAGCGGTATCATCCGCATAATCGTAGGCGATCCTATCGACACTTCGCCGTACGGCGAGGAAAACAGGGGCCAGCTGCTGCTGCAGATACAGGAAACCATACGGGGAAACCTGGCCGCGGACGATATGCCTCTGGGCACAGCCCCCGGCCGCTCCTGATTTCGCGCCCGTGCACCGGCTTGACGAACCCCCGCATATCATATGGAGCTATCCTCCATGGCGCGCGATGACATAAATTCCCTTCCGCTTTATCCACGACTCGACGAGGTCGCCGACGCGTTCGCCCGGTCTCGCCTCCTGCTCCTGTCGGCCGAGCCGGGGGCGGGCAAAACCACGCTGGTGCCGTGGCGGCTGCTCGCGCACCCGGAATTTGCGGTCGGGAAAATACTGCTTCTGGAACCGCGACGCATCGCCGCGCGGGCGGCGGCCGACCGTATCGCCGAGCTCCTCGGCGAAGTGCCCGGTAGGACCGTCGGGCTTCGCACCCGGTACGAGTCCGTAGTCTCCCCCTCCAGCCGCCTCGAGGTGGTCACCGACGGCGTGCTGGTGCGCATCATCCAGTCCGACCAGGCCCTCGGCGGATACGGAACCATCATCTTCGACGAGTTTCACGAACGCGGCCTGATGGCCGAGCTTGCGCTCGCCCTCGCCTGGGACAGCCGCACGCATCTTCGAGGCGACCTGCGCCTCATGCTCATGTCGGCCACGCTGCCTCCCGGTGATTTCCCGGCGGCGTTGGGTGAATGGCCGCTTTTTGCCGTGCCGGGGAGGAGCCATCCCGTGCGCGTTGAGTACCGCCCGCCGCGCGGAAGGGAGAAAATGGAAGAGGGCGCCGCGCGGCTTGCGCTCGAGGCAATGGCCCCCTTTAATGAGGAACCCGGCGACGTGCTGGTATTTCTTCCCGGATTTCGCGAGATTAACCGCACGGCCGAAACCCTCGCCGGCCAGATCGAAAATCGCGCCGCGGTGGAGGTGTTGCACGGCCGCCTTTCACCGGATGAACAGCGGCGCGTGGTGCGGGGGGCCGGCCGTACCCGACGGCGTATCGTGCTCGCCACCAACGTGGCCGAGTCGAGCCTTACCATCAGCGGAGTCCGTGCCGTTGTCGATACGGGTTTTGAGCGTCGCGTGCGCTTCTCGCCGCGCACCGGCATGGGGCACTGGGAGACGGCGCCCATATCGGCCGCGTCGGCGGTCCAGCGGGCCGGCCGCGCCGGTCGACTGGGGCCGGGGCTGTGCCTGCGCTGGTGGGATGAAAAGAGGGCGCTTGCTCCATTCAGCCCGCCGGAGATCCTGGATGCCGACCTCGCGCCGCTCGTTCTCGAGACGGCCGCGTGGGGCGCGGCATCGGCGCATGGCCTCGCCTGGATGACGCCTCCGCCGGAGGCACATTTAAAGAGGGCCGCCGCGCTGCTTACGGAGCTCCGTCTTATGGACGATGCTCGTACCGTAACACCGGAGGGCGTGCAGGCGGCACGGCTCGGGCTTCACCCGCGTCTGGCGCGCATGGTGCTTCGCGCCGAAGCGGCCGGAGTCGCACCGACCGCCGCGCTTATCGCGGCGATCCTCGAGGAGGGCGAGGGCCTTCGTCCGGGGAGCGCGGATTTCAGCGAGCGCCTGGACGAATGGCTGGCGTTGGATCGGGGCGGCCGCGGAGCGCAACCGGATTCACGCGCCCGACGCATAAACGATGAGGTTCGGCGCATTCTGCGCCTGTGCGGGCGTGGTGGCGGCGTTAAAAGGGGTGATGTGGACATCTCGCGCGCCGGGGAACTCCTGCTCTGGGCCTACCCGGACCGCGTTGCACGAAGGAGCGCCTCCGATACTGACCGGTGGGTGATGGCCGGCGGCCGCGCCGCGCGGACTGTCGCCCGCTTTCCGGCATCGGCCGGGTATCTGGTGGCGGCCGAAATGGACGGCGGCGAAACCGAGGCTCGCATTTTCAGCGCGGCGCCGGTACAACGCAGCGAGATCGAGTTAGCCCTGGGGCCGCTTCGCACGGAGATGAGCTTTTCCTGGAAGGGCTGGAAACCGAGGGCGTCGGCGCTGGTGTATGCCGCCGGGCTGCTGCTCGGGGAGCGTCGTTCGGGACCCCCCGCGGAGGACGATCTGCGTGATGCCGTTATACGCCGTCTTTCGGCGGAGGGTATCGAATCGCTGCCGTGGAGCGACGGGACTCGCCGGTTTCTGGCCCGCTGCAGGTTCGTTGCGCGGCGCGGCCGGGTACCCGGATGGCCCGATTATTCGGATGAGTCGCTTCTTCGCGACGCGGCGGAATGGCTTTTGCCCTTCGGGAGCTTCGACCGCGGCGAGGTCTTTACGGAAGGCTCGCTCGCGAACGCGCTCGGGCACCGCCTTGGCCACGCCCTGCGCGCGCGGCTCGACGCCGAGGCGCCGGAG
>JALOTJ010000057.1 GCA_025457965.1 Spirochaetota bacterium
GAACTCCCTCTCGGTCATGACCACCGTCTCCGCAATGTTCCCTGTTCTCAGATCAACTATACCGCATGCCGGTTATAAAAGCAAGCCGGTCGTCGCGGTGAGGCATCCTCTACGCGACGACCGGCTTCGTGCAATTTACTTCCTTCTGTCGTCGTAGGGACAGTCCGCTCTCATACCCCGTTTCTCAGAACGCAGCTTCGTCTTCTGCTCCGCCGTAAGAAGCTTCTCGATGTCCAGCCGGTGCTGTATGCGGAGCACTCTGGTCTCGACCTGCAGATCGGCGAGCTCCTTCAACACCTTCCGAGCCGCGTTGATGTCGACACTGTCCTCAAGCAGAAGCTTTTTAAGCTGGATGTGCCTGGGCGACATCTTTTCCCGATAGTCGAGAAAGCGCTTTTTGTAATCAAGGTTGATCGCGGCGATCTTGTTGACCTGGTCGTCGCTGAGTCCCAGCGTGGTCTTCATGCGCGCAGGATCCCCGTAGAAGAAACCGTGACCGTCCATCATCGTACCGTCACCCTTCATCCCCTTGTGATGCCTGTCACCGTGTCCGGCGCGGTCGCCTTTTTGCGCGTACAGCGCCTGTCCGCCCGCCAGGAGAAGCGCGAGCGCCATTGCCGTTACGAGTGTTCCTTTTTTCATTGTGAACGTCCTCCTTACCGATTATAACGCTTTGACCCGCGTTTCCGCGTGTTGGTTCCATTCTAACCATTTTTCCTTGACTTTTGTGCCGCCGTCGGTAAACCGGGGTATCCTGGACGGCATACGGAACGCCCGCCGGGAAACCCTCGCATAGAATGGTTGCCCTATGGAACAGAAACTCGAAGCAATCCGCGCCGCCGCAACACAGGCGATATCCTCAGCCCCGTCAATCGACGAACTCGAATCGATACGCGTGAAGGTGCTCGGCCGCAAAGGCGAGCTGACCGCCATCCTGCGCACGCTCGGCGAGCTCTCCCCCGAGGAACGCTCGCGCGTGGGCCAGAAATCCAACCAGATAAAGGCCGAGCTCGAGGCCGTACTCGAGAGCCGGAAGGCCGACCTCCTCGACTCGCGAATCAACGAGACTTTAAAGGAGGAATGGCTCGATGTAACCCTGGCTTCTGCCGGCGCGTCGCGCGCGTTCGAGCCCGGACGGCTGCATCCGCTCTCGCAGATCCAGTACGAAATAGAAAACATCTTCACCTCCATGGGATTCACCGTACTCGATGGCCCCGAGGTCGAGACCGATTATTATAACTTCGAGGCGCTCAACATCCCGGCGCACCATCCCGCGCGCGACATGCAGGATACCTTCTGGACCGAGGACGGTAACCTGCTGCGCACGCACACCTCGGCGATCCAGGTGCGCGGCATGGAGCGTTTAAAGCCCCCGTTTCGCGTGATCGGCCCCGGGCGTGTCTTCCGCTACGAGGCCACGGACGCGTCGCACGAAAACACCTTTTACCAGGTCGAGGGCATGATGGTCGACCGCGACATCTCGGTGGCCGACCTGATCTATTTCATGAAGGTGCTACTAAAGGAAATATTCGGACGCGAGGTCGCCATACGCCTTCGGCCCGGATACTTCCCGTTCGTCGAGCCCGGTTTCGAGCTCGACATCCACTGCCTCATCTGCGACGGCAAGGGCTGCAGCGTCTGCAAACAGAGCGGCTGGGTGGAACTGCTGCCCTGCGGCCTGGTACACCCCAACGTGCTGCGCTACGGCAAGATCGATCCCGACAAGTGGTCGGGCTTCGCCTTCGGCCTGGGAATGAACCGGCTCATCATGATGCGCTACGGCATCAACGACATCCGCCATTTCCAGAGCGGCGACATCAGATTCCTCAGGCAATTCTAGCGAGGTACGACAATGTGGCTTTCATTCAATATACTCTCCCGTATGGTCGATCTTTCCGGGCTCGATCCGGACGAGGTGGCGCTCCGGCTCACCATGTCCACGGCCGAGACCGAGGGCGTCGAGCGCATGAACGCGCACCTGGACACCATCATCGCGGTAAAGCTCCTCGACGTGCGGCCGCACCCCAACGCCGACAAGCTCACCCTCTGCGACGTGGACACGGGAAGCGAAAAACTACGCGTGGTCTGCGGCGCGCCCAACCATAAAAAAGGCGACATCGTGGCGCTGGCCACGGTGGGAACGCAGTTTGGCGTGGAATTCACCGTAAAAAAGACGAAGATCCGCGGCGAGGACTCGTCGGGCATGCTCTGCTCGGAGAAGGAGATGGGGCTCTCGGACGACCACTCGGGCATCATGATACTTCCGGTCGACACGAAGCTCGGGGCGACGATGAGCGGGCTCTTCCCCTCCTGGCGCGACACCCGCATTGAAATCGACAACAAGTCGATCACGCACCGGCCGGACCTCTGGAGCCACTCGGGCTTCGCGCGCGAAATCGCCTCGCTCTACGGGCGCGCCTATACGAGTCCTGTCGATATGTCGATCCCGAAAAGCTTTCCCGCCGGCGCTTCATTCGATGTACGGATCGATTCGCCCGACGGCGCGCCGCGTTACTGCGGGCTTTCGGTAAAGAACATAAAGATCGCCGAATCCCCCGAGTGGCTCAAGGCCGCGGTGAGTGCCGTCGGCATGCGCCCGATCAACAACATCGTCGACATCACCAATTATGTCATGGTCGAGATCGGCCAGCCCATGCACGCCTTCGACCGTGCTAAGCTCCGCGGCGACACGATCATCGTGCGCATGGCGGCGAAGGACGAAAATCTCACCACGCTCGACGGCGAGGAGCACCGGCTTTCGACCGAGGACGTGGTGATCGCCGACCGCGATGGCGCGGTGGCGCTTGCCGGCGTAATGGGCGGCGGGAACAGCGAGATCGACGACGCCACGACCGAAATCGTCCTGGAGGCGGCAAACTTCAATCCCGTGAACATCCGCAAGTCCGCCGCGCGCTATGCGCTGCGCACCGAGGCGGCAATCCGCTTCGAGAAATCGCTGGCCCCCGGGCTCTGCGAGGCTGCGATCATCCGCTCGTTCGACCTCATCCGGCAGATCATTCCCGGGGCCGAGGCCTCCAGCCGCATCGTCGACGCGTATCCCGTCATCGCAAAGCCGGTGCGCGTTTCGACGAGCATGGACTTCATACGCAAAAAGCTCGGGCATCCGGTCGACGATAAGCGTATCGCCGAAATCCTGTCCAGTCTCGATTTCGAGTTGAAGGGCGACGCGGGCGCGCTCGACATTGGCGTGCCCGGCTACCGGGCGACGCGCGACATATCCATCCCCGATGACATCGTTGAGGAGGTCGGCCGGATATACGGTTACGACAACATACCACCCAAAGCGCCGATGGTACCCTGCGCGCCGCCGCCCGCCAATGAAAAGCGGGCCATGGAACGGCGCGTTAAGCAGATCCTCTCACGCAACCACAATCTGATCGAGGTGAGCAACTACTCCTTCGTGGGCGAGGACCTGCTCAACCGCCTGAAGATGAACGGGGACCGCGAGCTGAGGCTCAGGAACCCGCTCTCGCAGGAGCAGGACCGCCTGCGCCGCAGCCTTGTGCCGAATCTCATCAAAAACATCGAGCTCAACCAGCGCTACAACGATGCGTTCAGGATCTACGAACTGGGGCGCGTATATTTAAAGGAAAAGCGCACCGATACCGCTCTCGCCGTCGAGAACACCCGTGTGACCGGCGCCGTGTACCGGAAGAAGGCGGACTCGCCGCTCTTCTACGAAGCGCGCGCCATCGCCGCCGACCTGCTGGGTCAGATCGGCGTGAGCGGGGTGCGGCTGCTCCCCGCCGAAAAAAACCTTCCGCCCTATGCGCATCCCGGACGTTCGCTCGAGATCCTTATCGGAAAGGACCGCGCGGGCCTCGTCTTCGAGCTGCATCCCGCCGCGCGCGAGGCCTTCGATATCCGCGGCCCGGCAGCCCTCTTCGACCTGGACCTGGACGCCGTCATCGCCGCGAAGAAGACCGGCCGCGCCTTTACGGAACTCCCGCGCTTCCCGGAAGTGCCCTTCGAGCTCTCCGTGCTCGCGGACCGGTTCACCTACGCCGCCGACATCATGGAGACCATACGCAAATCCAGCCGCGAACTGGTGCGCACCGCCGATGTCGTATCGGTGTACGAGGGTGATCCGGTGCCCGCCGGCAAAAAGTCGGTTTCGATACGCGTGGTCTTCGCGGCCGCCGACCGGACGCTGGGCCCCGATGAGATCGAGAAGGCGCAGAAGAAGGTTATCGGCGACCTCGACGCGAAGGGGTTCAAGCTGCGCTGAGGGATTCCCCCCGCTTGTTCAAATCCCCTCAGCCGCCGGGCCGGTGAAAGACGCGACCTCCTGTCGCTTCATCGGCATTAGCACATCCTGTGCGTCACAGATCCCCTTTAATAAAGGGGAGCCTGATCAAGGGAACCGGTTTATATTTACTGCTGAGGTGATATTCCGTACAATTACATTAAGCCTCATTAACAGAAGCCCTCTTCAGTGAAGGGGGCGCGCCGGCGGCGGGGGGATTTAAACAGGCGACGATTATGATCGTCGCCTACAAAAAGGTCTGCGGCTCCCTCCGGTCCATGCAGTTCGTCACGAGCCTGTTCACGATCGCCCTGACCGGTTCGGCCTGCACTACCCGCGCCCCGGTCGGGCACCGTTTTACGCAGGCATGGCAGAGGATGCAGCGCGCGGCGTCCGTAATAAGCTTTACGTCAACGGTAACGGCGCCGGTCGGACAAACGCTTTCACAGGTACCGCACAGCGTACACAGCGCCTCAAGGCTGACGGGGGCGATGCCCGCAAGGGGCTTGCGTTCGCGGTGAGGGACGTTGCCCGGCACATCAAGCGGTGACGCGGCATTTGTATGACCGTGAGAATCCAATTTGTGCCCCACCGCTTTTCCGAATTCCCGGGCCGCCTCCAGGTCTTTTTCGTCCGGCCGCCCGAGCGCGACCGGGGCCTGTTTCCCAGAGAACGAATGCTCCCCGATGAACGCCGCCCCGGCCACGGGCGTGAAACCCGCATCAATCGATAGTTCCTTCAACTCCAACAGCGCGTCCTCGAAGGCCCGGTTGCCGTATACGACCACAATGACCGCCGGTATTTTCCGGGCTTTGATCTTTTTCAATCGCTCAATCGCCGTCAGGGGAACCCGCCCGGCATAGACCGGTACACCGATGAGTGCGATTCCGGAGTCGATTTCGGTGATTCCGGCACCCGGGGACGGTGGAAGCGTAAGGTCGACATGCAGGGGTTTATTAAATCCCATTCCTTCGGCTATGGCCTCAAGGGTGCGCCTGGTGGTACCGGTGGGCGAGAAACAGACAAGCGTAAGGCGATGGTCATTCACGGTAATCCCCCGCGGATTACTATTTCAGGGTAATGAAAAACGGACGCACAGGCACTCTATCGAACAACCGCTCGGTGTTAAATAAATAGGCGGAGTCGCGTACTTTACCGGCTCGATTCGCTCTCCAGCAACAGCTCCAGGTATGACCGCCGCTCAAACCGCGAAAGCCCCAGCCGTTCTGCGAGGGCGAAGAGTTTCTGCTCCGCCGCCTCGCGGTCTTCGCTCAGTATCTCTATCTCGGCAAAGTCGCCCAAGCCATCGACGCTGTCAAGGCACACATGCGCGCCCTCCAGCGCGTAGAGTTCGCGGCGCTTTCGCACGGTACGAACCGGGCGAAAACCCAGGCGCGCGAGGACCTCGGCGAAGGCGTCGGCGTCGCCTATGGCGACCTCGTTCTCGTAGCGTGTTTTGGAGCGCGTGCCGATCTTTGGGCCCTTGTAGGTCACGACCTGGCCCTCCGGCGTGCGGCGAATGCGCAGGGCCTCGTCGGTCTCCGCGAAGTC
The DNA here is from genome assembly GCA_025457965.1 of Spirochaetota bacterium. Taxonomy (GTDB): domain Bacteria; phylum Spirochaetota; class UBA4802; order UBA4802; family UBA5368; genus MVZN01. The sequence continues at coordinate 5,819 of JALOTJ010000057.1, forward strand.
GCGCGATGGATGGTTGAAGTAGGAATCCTCCTCGATGAGCGAGTCTTCGAGCACGCCGCCCAGCGACACAATCGCCGCGCGAAGAGAGCTAGGATCATCACAGTACGACTTTATCTCCACCTCGAGCATGGAGGTCTCCTCAGTGCCCGGCTCGTGTGAGCGGCCTGGTTAGGGCGAGGCCGTCGGGCCCGATGGTCCGGCGCTCCACGCCGTTTATTTTAATGACGACACCCTCCACCCCCTCAAACTGAGTGGCGGTATACACGATCTGGTCGATGCGGTTCATCAGAATGCTGCCCACGGCGTTGCGCTCCAGGGCCTCGTTGAAGTCGATATGGGCCACCCGGTTTTTGATCACGACCCCCCGCACCACGAGCCCGCCGGGAAGCGCCGAGAGCAGGCCCGACTGCTCCTCCCTTCCGCTCGGCCCCTTCGCGAGCTCCTGCATGGCGCCGAGGAGCGGCACATCGGCCCGGATGGTGCGGCGCGAGTACGCGAGGTTCACCTTTTCGGTCTTCTCGTTGAAGCGGAGGAAGTAGAGCCGCACCTCCCGTTCGGGTGTGAGCGCCTGGTCTACGGTGGATTTTTTATCCTGGCGCGCAGTCTCCTTTTTCTCCTTCTTCGCGTCGGCGTCTTTCCCGGCTTCCGCCTCTTTCTTGCCGGCATCCGCGGTCTCGTGCCGTTCGGAGGGACGCTCCTTGACCTGCCCGGTTCCCGGCTGAAAATAGAGCCGGTTGGCCAGAAACACGACGGCGGTGAGGAGTACGAGTATGGCGAGCACGTAGAACGCCTTGCCGCCCGAGTCGCCGGAAGACGGTGCGGTTTTGCGCGCGGCGGGAGCCTTGGACCTGGACGGTGCCGCAGCCCCTGACTTTTGGCCCGTTCCGCGGCCCCCGGCGGCGGCCGGTTTCTTCGTGCCCTTCGTTGGTTTCGGCATCAGCGCATCCTCACGTTCATACTGGGCGTCCGCGGTGCGGGCCCGTTGATCGCCATAGTATGGCCGCTCGAAAAAATTTTCAACCCTCTTTATTCATCCCGGCCGAGCAATTATGTAAGCCACATAAGCATCCGGGAATTATTCTAATTTACTTTTTCTGCCCGCTCCCTTATACAATTAAGTCTCGATCGACGCATCCCGGCGTTCCGCCTTTCCGCGGCACGGCCAATTATATTATACGGACAGGAGAACACCAGTGAAACCATCACCGCTCACTCTGATAAAAACGGCGTGTATCATCCCCCTCATGACCGCGGCGGCACTCTATGCCGCGGGCCCGTTCGAGAAGGACAGCGACCACGACGGCTTTCCGGACGACCTCGAGATCGCCACCGGCTACAATCCACGGGTAAACGAGGCGCTTAAAAAGAGCGCCGCGGGCGGAAAGTGCGGCGTCATCACCACCGATCTTCTCAAACTGGGCCGGCCGCACAACGTGCTGGTCATCCTTGACGTATCCGGCAGTATGCGCGAGCCGCTCGGCGATTCCAGCAGGATGGAAGTCGCGAAGAAGATACTTGCGCGCTACATCGACGCGCTTCCCGCGGGCATGAAGGTCGGCTTCGTCATCTACGGCAAGACCGACTGCGGCGACGAAAGCGTCGATCTCATCGCGCCGGTCGGTCGCCTTAACAAGGGTGCGCTCAAGGGAAGCATCGCCGAGCTCTCACCTCGCGGCTCCACTCCGATAGCGCTGACGCTGGGTAAGGTCTCCGAGTATTTCAAGGGCTTCGAGGCCGACAACAACCATCTCATCCTGATCAGCGACGGAATGGAGAGCTGCGGCGGCGACCCGATCAGGTCGATCATCGAACTCAAGGAAAGCGACTCCGACCCCGAGGTGACGGTGATCGGTCTCGGCGTCAACGCGGCCACGCGCGCGCAGCTTGCGCGTATAGCGGCCTCGTCCGACGGCGTGTACGCCGATGTTAAAAACGAAAACGACTTCATAAGCGCCTTCGCGCAGTTCTTCAACCGGATGAACCGCTTCTATAAGGACATCGTCTGCATCGTGAGCCAGTACAACGCCTACCTCACCTACGAGACGGAGCAGTTCAACAAGAGCAAGGCCTACCTGGTAAAGGCGTCCACGAAGGCGTTTGACGACGGTGCCCGAGCCGCGCTTAAAAACACCGAGGACCGTATCGATCGCAACCACGCGGCGCGCATGGAGGCAAAGGAGACATTAAGCGAAATGATCAAGAACAAGATGGACGAGATGGAGAAGGCCACAAACAGCTTTGTCGGCCGCGAGTGATCCCTTGACAGAACAGAACCCGGAAGTCCCGGACGCGCCCGGGCGGTCAGGACGCGGGCTGCGCGCCCTTGTGCGCGGCGCGCTGGAAGCGGACGACTGGGAGGCGCGCCTCGGCTCGCTCGGCGATGTCCCGCCCGAGAAGCTGATCGGCCCGTTTTTCGCCGCGCTGAACGACGCGGCCCCGATCGTCAAATGGCGCGCCGTCACGGCCTTCGGGCTTAACACCGCGCGGATCGCCGGGCGCAACCTGGAGAAGGCGCGCGTGGTGATACGGCGCTGCATATGGAACCTCAACGATGAATCCGGGGGGATCGGCTGGGGCATTCCCGAAGCCATGGGCGAATCGTTCGCCCGCCACGGGCGTCTGGCCTTCGAGTTTCATGCCATATTGATTTCGTACGTGCTTGAGGACGGCGAGGCCGGCAACCACCTGGAGTTCGCGCCGCTCCGGAAGGGCGCGTGGTGGGGTATCGCGCGCCTAGCGGAGGCGCGGCCGGGGCTCGTTTCCCCCGCGCTTTTGCGTCTCCTCGCCGCGGCCGGGCGCGAGGTCGAGCCGGACATCATCGCCCTCGCCTGCCTGCTCTTCGGCCGGCTCGGTGAAAGCGCGGCCGTGCCGTTCATCCGCGGCCAGCTCGAAAGCGCGCACCATTTCGAACTATACCGTGAATCAAAGCCCGAAACGGTCGAAACGGCCACGCTCGCGCGCGAGGCACTGGAACGCTGCGACCGGCCGTAGGTGTCGGCCGAACTAAACGCTTTCCTTACGCTTCTTGATATCGAGCGCCGCCCGCAGGCCCTTCTCGCGGATCACCTTTATCTTCAGCCCCAGCTCGGTTATCTTGAAAAAACGCGTGCCGTATTTACGAAGGAGCTTTTTATCGATCTCGAATCCCAGGCCCGGCCGCGTAAACGGGGCGAGCACTGCGTTGCGGTCGGGGAGTATCGGCGCGATAATACCCTCGCGGAACTCGGGAATCCACGACGGCGCCTCAAGCGGGTACTCCAGCGGCAGTTTGTTCCCGCGGTCGGCGAGCACCAGGTTCCAGTTTATATAAAAGCCTATGCCGTTGGTCCAGGTGTGCGGGGAGTACTCGCGCTTCCTCTCGTGGCTGGCCTTGATCACCTGCATCACCTGCGCGATCCCGCCGGCGAAGGTGGCGTCGGGCTGGTAGACGTGGAAGCAGTCCTTCTCGAACATTATCTTTATTTCGTCCCAGCCGTAATTGAGCTCGGCGCCCGATATCTTCACCTTCTTCGCGAAGCGTTTGAGCGCGGCGTTGCCGTCGTAGTCGCGCGAATCGAGCGGCTCCTCGAGCCATACGATACCATTCGCCTCGCAGGCGCGCACGAACTCCTTCGCCCTCTTTAAATCCCAGTTCGGCACGCGGTCCACGATCGACACGGGCCAGCCCTGGTTGGCGTCCACCCCCAGGCGCATCTTTTTGCCCATCCCCTTCGCCACGACCTCGATGTGCCGTATGTCGTCCTTCAGCTCCCGGTTCTTAATACGGAGCTTCGCCGTTTTGTATCCGTGCGAGGCAATCTCGTGGAGCTGTTCCACGCGCCGGTGCGGGTCGCGCATCTCGCCCGTGGAGCAGTACACCTCGACCGGCCTCGCCTCGCCGCCCAGCACCTCGTAGACGGGCTTTCCCTCTTTCTTGCCGATGATGTCCCAGCACGCGGGCTCGATCCAGTAGTTACGCCAGCCCAGGTATCCGGCCTGCTTCAACAAATCCTGCATGCGGCCTATGTCCGTCGGGTCGGCGCCGATGAGGTAGCCCCCCAGCAGGTCGCCGAGCCCCTCGCGCTCTCTGCCCATGGCCGAGCCGGCCGAGTAGCCCTCGATACCCTCGTCGGTGACGATTTTAATGAGCGTAAAGCGGTTGTGCGTCTGCGGATAGCCCGGAATCCATGTGGGCCAGAAGGTCTCCTTCAGCGGCACGGAAACATGGTACAGTTCGATTGCTGCAATTTTCATTATTCCTCCTCTGTATCAACCATCTATCTCAAGACACGTCTTCCGATTCGTTCCATCCGTATTTCATACACCTGCTTTACTTCGGTATAACCGGCAGTTCTATCCGTGACGCGATTTTCCCTCCCCGGTGGAAATAGAGCGTGGTCGGTTTCGGCTCTCCGCCGGCGGACCCGAAGGCGGGATTCTGCTCAAAATTTCCCGCGTCCACCCCGGCAAGGGCCAGTCGGATTTTATGTCCTTTTTTAAATACCCAGGCCATGGGGAAAAGGTCGAAGCGCAATTCAATCACCCTGCCACCTTCCAGTGGATTCTTGACGTACCTGTTCCGCTCGTATCCATGCCAGGGTAGATCGGGCTTTATATCCACCGCCCCGTTCACCTGCTTGTCATCGGGATAGAGAGGATGCCATCCGGCGCGCATCTGGCCCTCGGTTACGTACACCGATTCGCCCCGATCATCAACATCGCATATATACGCGAAAACGTCCGCATCGGGCCGGTCGGACGACAGGTACAGGTTGACGATCGGGTGGCCGGTGACCTCCACGTCATCCGTCAGTGCAGCGGTTTCGTACACGAAGCACTTGCCGTCATGCGCCGTCCGCCGCATGAGCTCGCGGGAAGGCTTGGTCATCACCCACCGGTTAAGCTGTGGCTCCCCGTAGTCGGAGGCATGGGTAAAATCGACCGGATACGCGTCCTTTCCTTCCGATGGCGGCTTCTCCCCCAGGCTTTTGGCCGGACCGAAATAGAACATCGCCGTCCGCTGTCGCGCGAGCGGCCACTCTCCCTCCTTCCGCCAGCCCTGGTGGGCCACATGGATGCTGACCGGCTTTTCCCGGTCGAAGCCGTTCGCGGCCCCCTTCAGGTAATGATCGAAGAACCGGAGTGTGACGATAAACTGCTGGTCGCCCCACTCACCCTCGTAATCCAGGTACTCCTTGTAGGGCTGAAGGATTTTCGCGACCGGCTGATGGAAACGGGGGCCAATGAGCAGATAGGCGGGATTGGCGCCCTGTATCGTGGCGTACAGTCTCGCGGTACCCCGAAGGAACCCGTCGAACCAGCCGCCGATGTTCAACACGGCGATGCCGCTCTTGCGGACCTTCCTCAGAAAGTATCCCGGACTGGTATCCCGAAAGCTGATGATCCCGGCAGTTCCCGTAATTGAATCGTTGATGTATGGATACTTTTCGGCAATGGTATCGGGACGCACGTTTTTAAGATGCTGCATCGTCGCGCGATAATAAATGTTCTCTTTACGCGCGACCCCGTCGGCGTACCGGGGTTCTCCATCGTCGGTAAAGCGCCGCTCGTCGTTCCCGCTCATAAGAGGGATCTCGTCTTCGAGCTTTCCGTCCCCGTCTTCATCGATCACCGGGACGCAGGGAAGCACCGGAATGGACCTCGTCGGCTCGAAGGCGTTATGGTTTACGTCCTGAAGGAAATCGCTGTAATGCTTCAACCAGCTGACGGCGGTGATGCCGCCGGGGCGGTTTGCACCGGTATATGTTTCCGCCATTATAAGAGCGGGCGCGATGCATTTGAGCGCCTTCGGCCTCTCGGCGGCCACGGCCCACTGGGACCATCCAAGATAGGACTGGCCGTTCATGCCGATATTTCCATCGCACCACTCCTGCGCGGCGATCCAGTCGACAATCACTTTCCCATCTTTCGCCAGCTGTGGGTCGAGGGGGATATGAGCGCCGAAAGAAGCGCCTGTTCCGCGCATGTCGGCAATGACATACGCATACCCACGGGCGATAAGCTGCCGCGATATCCTCTTCTTCGACGCGTCGAATATCGGCCCCCAGGTTCCCGTGTACCACTTCGAGAGCACTTTCATCTTCAGGGACAGATTGAAATAGACGCTCGCCCTGTTGTACGGGGAATATTCGAAAATGACGGGGAACCTCTTTTTTTCGGGGCCCTCCGAGGGAATGAAAAAGTCCACGGCAAGCTTCACGCCGTCGGGCATGGTGAGATAACGGCTCTCCTTTCGATAGCCCGTATATTCCGCCGGCGAAATACCCTCCGGTTCGAAACCGGGGCTTGAGGACAATTTCAGATCGGGAGCATCGCGGAGGCAGAGGAGAACGGCTCCCAGACAGATAATCACGGTCAATCCAAGCAGAATAAACTTACCGGCAGTGACAATTTTTGATTTCATAACGCTTCCTTTAGATCAAGTAATGTGCTGTCCAAGAAATTCCCCGCGCGCGGGAGAGCATAAATCCGTGCTTAGTGATTATCAGTAAACGCCCTTCCCTGAAAATTCAAGGATAAAATTCTGAGGTATCGGCCGCCATATTCTTCTTGATATCCGGCCCTTCCTCTGCGTACACTCTGAACGCTTTCTTTCTGGCGTGATATATCGGCGTGGTATACTGGTTACGTGAGGTGAACCTATGGCGCTCGCGCACTGGAAAAAGCTGACCTCCCTGGAGCTGTTCCGTAATCCATGGTGGACATACCGGATGGATACCGTCGAGCTTCCCGGCGGGCGCGAGGGAGAGTACCACTACGTGCACACTGGCGGCTCGGTGATGCTGGTGCCGGTACGGTCGGACGGACGTATCCTGCTGGTACGGCAGTTCCGCTACCTGGACGGCCGCGTGAGCCTTGAATTTCCCGCCGGCGGCGTGCGCGAAGGCGAAGACCCCGCTTCAATCGCCCACAAAGAGCTTGTCGAGGAGACGGGCCACGACGGCGCGATCGAATATATCGGTTATTTCAATCCGTGCAACGGCATCGTGGACGAGAACACCCGTGTGTACCTGGCCCGCGACCTGTCCCCTTCGACACGCTACCGCAAGGACGATACCGAGGAGTTCGAGGTCGTTTCGGTCTCGGCGGACGAGATTGACGCGGCAATACGCCAAAACGATATCTACGATGGAATGACCATGGCCGCGTGGGCCATGGCGCGGGGACGCCTTTTTTGCTTGTAAATGAGGAGCCTGCTGTTCACAATGCCTTGTTTATATAATTAATTTAGCATAGTAGATTTTAAACATTGCCCGAGCCCACCCGTTCTCTACCCGGTGGCGGGCCCTGATGACGCCCCGGACAAACGGGGCAAGGGCGTACCGGCAATGATGAACGAACGCAATCGGAACGGAACACGATGACCGAAAAAAGACCCGTTGATACATCGCTCTTCGAAGCGCTCCGCAGCACCGACCGGGATACGCGCGATTCGGCCGCCGCTGCGCTCGTGGAGGCGGGAAAGATCGTCGTCCCCGCCCTGATCGAAGCGCTCGGAGACGGCAACAGAGACTACCGCGACCTCATTGTCTGGGTGCTCGTCGAAATCGGAAAGCCCGCAGTCAGGGAGCTTCTGGCCGGTTTCGACACGGAGAGCCACGTCCGCCGCGCGGCGATCGCCGAAACGCTCGGAACGATAGCCGCTCCTCAGGCGGCGACGCGGCTGATCGCGGCCATGAAGGACGAAGAGAGCGAGGTGCGCGAGTCCGCCTCGTGGGCGCTCGTTCGCATAGGGCAGAGCGCCATCGCGCCGCTCATCACCGCGCTCGCGGACCCCAGCCGCTTCGTGCGCAAGGGGGCGGCGTGGGCGCTCGCCGGCATCGGCGAGCCCGCGGTCAAACAGCTCGCCGCGGCCCTGCCCGAAAGGGACGCCGAGGTAAGGAGTTTACTCGTCGACACGCTGGTGCAGATACGCGAGGGATCAACCGGGCCGCTTGTCGAACTCCTCGCCCACGATGACCCGTCCGTGCGCCAGCTCGCGGCCGGGGCGCTTGGACGCGTCAACGAGCCAGAGGCGATCGAACCGCTCGCAGCCCTTCTTCTCGACGGCGACCGCGCCGTGCGGCGAACGGCGATCGATGCGCTCGCCCTGTTCGACCGCAACGCATTCGAGGCCCTCGATTCGGCGCTCGCGCAAAAGGACGAAGAGCTCCGCGATGCCGTTATGATGACGCTCGGCCTGATGGGGAGGGCCGCCACCTCATTTCTGGTCGAGAAGCTCGACTCGCCCGAGGCCGACATCCGCCGCCGCATGGCGCGCACGCTGGGCATCATACGCGACGGCTCGGCCCTGGCACGTCTCATCGATGCGCTCACCGACCCGGACATCACCGTGCGCGACTCCGCCGCGTGGGCGCTCGGCGAGCTTCAGGACCCGCGATCGCTCGGGCCGCTACTGGCGGCCCTCAAGGACCCGTCCATGCCTCCGCAGTATTCCCTTTCGGCATGGGCTCTGGTAAAATACAATCCCGACACCGTCCTCCCCCGCGTCATCGAATCGCTGCGCGACGATTCGCCGTGGGTGCGCTGGCGCTGTGCGCTAACCCTCGGGCTCCTGCGTGACACGCGCGGCGTTGCACCGCTCACGGACGCGCTCGGCGACCCGGACCTTGAGGTGCGCCGACGCGTCATCGCCTCCCTCGGCGAAATCGGCGAGCGCAGCGCCATCGAACCTCTCAAGCGCATGCTGATCGAAGACGTCTCCGACGACTGGATTTTACTCAAGCAGACCATCTCCAAGATACAGAACCGCCGCCATTCCGGCAGCATGCAGGGAGTGGTGGCCGATTATCAGATTGAAACGGGAAACCAAAGCAATGGAAATCAAACTGTACCACATTGACACGCTGGAATACTCGGGAAGCATCGTCGCCCGTAACGCCTTCGATTATGAATTTCGGGACGTCTCCGACACCCACTTTATCTCCATGACGCGCGGCATGCCGCTCAAGGCCCTGCTCGCCAACCTGGTCAGCTTCGACCTCGTTTACGATGTCATCGACGGGGGTGCGGTCACCTGCGCCGAATAAAAAGCGCCCGCAAATCGATTGACATTTTAGCCCGCCGCTGTATACTTCCCCAGTTCAACCGCGAATGCCGCCAGCCGCGCGGGCGAATAACGGTACGTACAGAGATTAATGTATGGCCGGGGACAATAAACAATTGAGTGACTTCGACCTTAATTCCTTCGACATCGACGTGGATCTGGACAATCCTTTTGCCGACGAGATCAAGGCGAACAAGTCCAGGCCCGAGCCCCCGCGACGCGCCGACGCGCCGACGCCCCCGGCAGCGCGCACAATCGAATCGGTCGAACCGCGCAGGCGCTCGTCCAAGGACTTTAACCCGGACATGGACGCTCTGCTCCTTACGGCCCAGTCACCCCTGATCATAGAGGGAATGAAAAACTACACACAGGGCAATTTCTCGTCGGCGACACTGCCCGTTTACCAGGAAGCGCTCAGGGGCGTCGCGCTCTACACCAAGATACTCGACCGTAACCCCAACAATTACAACAAGCTCAAGGAGCTCATCGACTCGGACACCGACTGCAGGGAGGTCGAAACGATCGCCTTCAACATGTATAAAATGATGCACAACATCGAACCCGATTCATATCAGGAGAAGCTCGCCGCCTTTGAAAAATTCGAGCTCCTGTTTAAAGAGGCGGTCAACAAGGCATCGGTGAGCAATTCGATGCGCCTGCTTAAGAAATACCTCCTTATGTCGGGAAGTCTCGACGAGGTCAAAATCCGCACTTGCTTTACCGCCAACAACCCCGATTTCGCCTCAGACATCCAGAACTTCGTCCAGCACCTCAAGCTGGCGCACGATATGGTAAAGAAGGGAAAGTGCGAGATATCCAAGGGCCTCAAGGGCCGCGACATCAACATATACATCATCAAGACATCGTACCTGCTGTATTCCTACTATTCGCTCGCCGGCAACGCCGACCTGGCCGAGTACTACGGCAGGGTCCATTCCAATTATAAGAAGTATTTCGTAATTCGCGAATGAGGTCTGCCCTAACCGGCCCGCTCAGTTCCGGCCCGGTCTCTCTTTCCGACGCCACGCACCCCGTCCACACCATGGTCAACTAGGCAATACCGGGGCCTTGCCGCGCACTCCCGGCATCGCAGCGCACCGACGCGGCCCTGTTCCTGATGCGCTACGGCTCCCCGACGACCTGCAGTACACCATGGACGACTTCGCCGCGCGACGCGAAACCGCGCTGTACGCCTTTCTCCCGGCGAACGGCCGTGTTTACCGGGAGAAAGGCCAGATGGAAGGCCTTCAATCAGTCATGGAATCCCGCCGCACCGTGGAGAATATACGCGGGGCCATGGTGGAATTGCGGGATGACGACGCGCACCGCGCCGAAACGCTCGGCATGCCCTTGATCCTACCTCCACCACTGTACTGCATGCGGGTGCTGGATATGGTTATGCAAGGATACAACGGGGGAAGACCTAAAATCGATCGACTGGAGAAGAAATCATCGTTCCATACAATTCCGCATCAACCCGAATGCGGGAGATCGCGGTACCGGAGTTCCGGCGTCCCCCTACTTCCTACGCAATGCGACGATGGTGATATCGTCGTCGGACAGGCGGTCCTTCTTCCGGCGTTCGCCCTTCATCTCCTTTTTGACCGCCGCACAGATCTCCGTCGGGGACAGCGTTTTTGACAGGTTCTCGAGCACGCCCCGCAGGTATTCCTCTCCGCGCGGAACGCGACCGTCGCCGGCTGAAGGCATCCTTGGCCCCTCGTCGAGCAGGCCGTCGGTGTAGAGGAAAAGCAGCGAACCGGGCCTGAAGTCCATGACCATTTCGTTGAACTGTACGCCATTCCTGAAGCCGATGATGGGGCCGGCGGGCTTGAAGCGGGCGATGCCGCCTTCATCCGAAACGGCGAACTGCGTTGGATGGCCGGCTGAGGCGAACCTGACCGAACCGGCAAACAGGTCTATCTCGGCGATACAGCAGGTGAATACGATGCGGTAATTCGAGAATCGCGCGCAGAAGCGCTCGTTGAGCGCGGTGAGCATTGCCGAGGGGGAGGCAAGCTCGCCCCGCAGCTGCCCGTACTCGGTCATGATCGTGATGGTGTTCAGCGAGGCGTGGATGCCGTGGCCCGTAGCGTCGCCCAGGAAAATGCGGATCTTGCCCGGCGTGTACTCGTGCACGTCGTAGACGTCGCCGCCAATCGCGAAGAGCGGGTCGTAGTCAACGTCGTATATCACCGAATCGGTCTGCACGGTCCGGCGCATGAGCCGCGAGAGGAACCCCTTCGCCACGCCCAGGTCCTTGCTGATTATGGCCTCCCAGTCGCTCATGCGCCGCACGGCATCGTCGAGCGCGGCAGCGCGTTCCACCAGCGAGGACTTCTCCGGCCCGGCTTCCTTGCGCATAAAGGAATTCACCCGCTTTTCCATCGCGATCATGTTGCCGATGGCGATCTGGTTCTCGACGCGGACCAGCACTTCCGTGGAGTTAAACGGCTTGAGAATATAGTCGTTGCCGCCGTACTTGAATCCGTTCACCATGTCTTCCATACCGCCACGGGCGGTGACCATTATTATTGGAAGGAAAATGTCGCTGTAGGTGGTGCGTATTTTTGCCGCCACCTCGTAACCGCTCATTCCGGGAAGCATAATGTCAAGGAGCACTATGTTCGGCATGTTCTCCGCTATGGCCGCCATCGCCTCCACGCCCGTTGAAACGGTGCGCACCCGGTAGCCCTGCGGAGTGAGGAGTTCGACCAGCACACGCAGGTTTCCCGGATCGTCGTCCACGACGAGTATGTCGATTTGCCGTTCCGCGCCGGCGCGCCGCGGAACGGCCCCGGACACGCGCGCCGCGGAACGGCCCCGGACACAAGTCCCCCGGCAGGGCCGCCCGGACCAGAGGGAGCGGGTGGAAGGCAAACCGGGGCGAACGTCTCGCGTCGTATGGCGGAAGTACCCTCGGGCGGACATGGCGGCAACCACACGGTAAAGAGGCTGCCCTTGCCTGCCTCGCTGACGACGCTGATTCGCCCGCCGTGCATCTCTACCAGCTGGCGCGTGATGGCAAGGCCCAGGCCAACCCCGCCGTGTCGCCGTATGTCAGCCGGATCGAGCTGGCGGTACGGGGTCCAGATGTCCGCCAGGTCTTCCCTATCGATGCCGCAGCCGGTGTCGCGCACCGATATATTTACGCCCTCGCCCTCGGCAAGGGCGCTCAGCGTCACCTCACCCGTGTCGGTGTACTTGATTGCGTTCGACATGAGGTTGAGCACGATCTGCTCTATGCGGCGCCGGTCGCCGATGATTTTGGGAAGCCCCTCTGCGCCGTCGGCGCGGATCTTTATTTGCTTGTCGCCTATTAGCGCGCCGGCCAGAGAGGCCATGCCGCGAAGCAGCAGGCCGATATCGACCTCCTCCACAAAAAGCTCGACCCTCCCCGCACGGAGTTTGCTATAGTTCAGGATGTCGTCGACCAGTCGCGAGAGGCCAAGCGCGCTCTGGCGCATTATTGACAGGTTCTCCCTCTGACGCACCGTGGGAGGCTCGTCAGCGCTCATTTCCATTGTCTCGGCCAGGCCCGATATGGCGTGCAGCGGCGTGCGCAGCTCGTGCGAGGTGGTGGCGAGGAACTCGTCCTTCATTTTGTCGATGACGATGAGGTCGTCGTGCGCTTTTTCGAGTTCGGTATGGACGCGCGAAAAGCGCATCGCCAAGGCGATCGCGAAAATGATCGTCATGGCGAAGTATCCGTCGATAATATAAATGCCCAGGTTCTTCACGTCAAGGAGAGTGATCAGCGAGACGACCGATCCCAAAAAATACAAACCGACTCCAAGGCATATTATGCCGGCATATTCCGCTTTTCTATGATTCATGAGAATGGTAAATATGATGGCATAGATGATACAGAGTAAATTCACCGAATTGAATATGTCGTAAATATAGCGGTTGTACAACTCAAC
>JALOTJ010000139.1 GCA_025457965.1 Spirochaetota bacterium
GATGCGGTCCATCCATCCCCGGAGCTCGCCGGCGCCGTAGAGGTAGTCGAAACGCGCCGCCGCGTCCGAGCCCCACCATGCCGCGTCGTTGCGCCCGTGGAAGCGCACGTAGGCCAGCGGCGCGGTAACGATGTCCAGCGGCGGCGGCAGGCCCTTCAGGCGCGGCTCGTCCACCGAGCACACGGCGACGGAACGCGCGCGCAGGGCGTCGAAGACCCGGTTGTTCTGCCATTCCGCCGTGCGGAATTCGACGGCCAGCGGCAGGCCCTTCATCGCCGCGAGCAGGCGGTCGAGATAGCGGCGGTTGTCGGGAGTATAGTGAAAGCTGAACGGAAACTGCAGGAGCACCGCGGCGAGGCGCCCCGACTCGGCCAGGGGCGCGATGCCGTTACGGGGCGAGGCGCCCCGACTCGGCCAGGGGCGCGATGCCGTTACGGTAGGCCGCGACGGAATCCTTCCAGGTGGTCGGGTCGACCCGGTGGGTGAGCGACTCGTGCGCCTTTATGGAGAAGTCCAGATTGCCTCCGCTTTTTGCCAGCATGCCGGCGAGTTGTGCTGGTTCGGGAATCCGGTAATAGCTGAAATTCAGTTCGAGGGTCGAAAAGCGCGTGCCGTAAAACGAGAGAAAGTCGCGCCGGTCCGTCCCGGCGGGATAAAAGCTCTCCCTCCAGTCGAGATAGTCGTAGCCGGATGTTCCGATGCGCAGTTCAGCCATGGCGAGCCTCGAGCATATTCGCGGCCGGCGGGCAGGGCATCGGCGGTGATTCCGCTGTAGTCCATGTGCCGACGGGTACAATATACTAAACGCGCATATAGTAGTCAATACAATTTTGCGCGGCGATCCCGGCACGGGGAGTGGAGTGGAGAACAAGGGCGTGCAACTCCTTTTCCGAGGTAGAGGCCGGCAGGTGGGTGTGCCCGGGACAGGGTGCGGTTGTCATATGAGATCGCCGCGTCGCCGCGCTCCTGGCAATGACGGCGAATTTCTGCCGGGTTTTATTCAGACCCCCCCGACGCGTGCGTGGAAAATTTATTCGAGCCATGATCTGCTTGTGATTGACACGGGCGCCTTTCGCGTAATCAACTGTGAACCTGTCGCGTAGTTGAGCGTGTCATCCGATTTGTGGTAAACAGGAGATACCGATGAAGAAAAAGGCCTTTTCGGTCGCAATCGCCGGCGCCGGTCCGGCGGGACTGCTGCTTGCGCGCGATCTCGCGCGCGCGGGAATTCAGGTGACGGTATATGAGAAACGGAAAAAAAGCGCGAAGGCCCATGACTGGTCCGACGCGATCGAATACAGCGTGCTTCGCGACGCGGGCTTCGCCATGCCGGTGGTCGAGGCCGGGAACTACAGGGGAAGGCTCGTAAAGAAAACCCCGTCGGGCAAAGGCCTCTTCGAGAAGCATGTCGTCAACCCGTTGCAGATCTGGGCGCCCGACTTCTCCTGCAAAACGGCCGCCGACGTGGACTTCGGCTATATCCTGACCGACCGTATCGCGCTCGATGAGATGCTGCGCGCCGAGGCCGTAAAGGCCGGGGCGGTGATACGCTTCGAGCACGAGGCCGCCGGGCTTCTCGGAAAGACGGGCGGCGGGCTGGACACGATTCGGGTCGAAGGGTTGCGGGTGAAGAACATGAAGAGCGGGAAAATCTCCGGTGTCCCCGCGGATGTCACGGTCGATGCGACCGGCATGGCCTCGACGCTGCGCACGACGATTTCGGCGTCCGGGGCCGTGGAGCGGCCTTTCACGAAAAGCGAGGTCGCCTACGCCTGCAGGACGGTGCGGAGGCTCGACAGGAAGAAGCTCGGCCCAAACGGCATACCGGACCATTACCGCTACGGCGCACACAGGGGATACTTCTGGACGCATCTGCACGACGACGAAACGATCGACGTGGGCGGCGGCGTGACGGATGAGCCGGGAAGGGTCGATCCGCTTGAGGTCATAAAAGAGATCATCGACTCGTACCCGGCGATCACGGCGAAGGAACTGCGAAAGGGAGGCGGCCGCGTGCTGGTGGGCCGCTCGCCGTGGTCGCTCGTCGCGTCGGGCTTCCTCGCGATAGGGGACGCGGCGGGACAGGTCATTCCCACCACCGGCTGCGGCGTCGGGGCGGGCCTCGTGGGGGCGATGCTCGCCGCGAAGGCCATCGCCGGGGCCGCGTTGAAGGGCGATTCCGGCATCGGCGCGCTCTGGGACTACAACCGCCGGTGGTTCGTCGAATCGGGCCGGGGGGCGAACCTCGCTGCGCTTGGCGCGCTCAAGGACATTCTGCAGAACCTCTCGCACGAGGAGCTCGCCTTTCTGATTCGCAGGGACATCCTCAGCGGGGAGATGCTCACGCCGTCGATCAACGGAGTATTCTACGCACCGGACCAGCGAACGATGGTGACGACTCTGGTGAACGGCATATCCCGTCCCGCTCTTCTCATGAAGCTCAGCAGGGCAACCGGCATCGGGAGGAAGGTTCATGCGCACTACCGGCGGTATCCCGGCGAATGGAACGAACGCGAGTTCGCCCGGTGGATGAAGGAAGCCGCGCGCATATTCAGCGCCATAAAATAGCGAGGGGACCCGCCGGCGGAAAACCGCGCCGGTAAACGAGTGAAGCAGGGGAGAGCGCAATGAGGGATTTCACGAACCGGATGGTCTTTATCACCGGCGGGTCCAGCGGAATAGGGCTCGCGACGGCCGAACTGCTTTTTGAACGCGGGGCGCACCTCGTCATCTTCGCCCGCGACGAGAACAAGATGAAGCGCGCCGTTGCGCGGATTGAAAAACGGCGGCGTAACCAGGGTCAGACAATCGGGACCGTGCGGATGGACGTAACGAGCGCGCGCGACGTCCACGGCAGGATCGACCGTGCGGTGAAATCCTTCGGGGCCCCCGATCTGCTCATAGCGAGCGCGGGTATCGGCGCCGCCGACGTATTCGAAAACATCCGTGCCGAGGTCTTCGACGCCATCATGAAGACCAACGTGTACGGAGTACGCGAAACGGTCGCCGCGGCCCTGCCGCACATGAAGGCCGGAGGCGGGCATATCGTGCTGCTGTCATCCGCGGCGGGCCTTATCGGGATGTACGGCTACACCGCCTACGCGGCCTCGAAGTACGCGGTGGTCGGACTGGCCGAATGCCTGCGCGCGGAGCTCAAACGCCACCGGATCGGCGTTTCGGTGGTCTGCCCGCCCGAGGTGGAAACGCCCTTTCTTGAATGGGAGACCTCGACCATTCCGCCCGAGACCAGAATGGTGAAGTCATTCGCGGGCCTGCTTTCGCCCGAAATCGTGGCGCGCGCCGTGGTGAAGGGCATACGGCGCGGAAAGTTCCTGATTATTCCCGGCGTGATGGCGCGGCTGTTATACCTTTCGCACCGGCTTACGAACGGGTGGGCGACCAGGGTGCCGAGCGACGCCATCGCAGCGTTCGCGCGCTGGAGGGCCGATCGCACGGCGAAGTGACACGGCTCAGGCGGGATTGTTCAGCGCGATCCCGTGCTTCTTCGTGAAGTCGTTGAAGCCGGTAAGTTTTTTCCCCATATAGGTCATGTCGACCGCGCCGGCCGGGCAGTTGTTTACGCAGCCGTAACAGTATATGCACTTCCCCGAATCGACGGCGTAGTCTTTATACCGTATCGCGCCGGTGGGGCATTTCTCGGTGCAGGTGCCGCACTGGATGCAGGCCGTGCGGTCGATGCGATGCGTGCCGGTCATAAGCCGGGCGCCCCAGAAGATCGAGAACCCGCCTTTAACCGCCTCGCTGAAGTTGAATTTCTTGCTATAGGTAATCGGTTTGTTCACTTCGACGTTACCGAGCGACGACAGCGCGAATTCCCTTACCCTGTCGAAGGTCCGCTTATCGGGCAGGTGACGATACTTTAATATGCGCTCCTCCATGCCCATGGACCAGGTGGGCGGGTAGGTCGACATGTTGCCGAAGAGTCCCGCGCCCACGGGGACGCCGCCTTTTTCAACCATGAGGTCGAGGAGGGTGCAGACGGTGTTGTGCTGGTTGCCGCCCGCGCCGCCGAAGCTCACGAAACCGGCGACCGGCGTGCCGTCGATCGGCTTCAGAGACGAAAGCCACTCTTTATAATTGCCGGGTACGTCGTAATAAAACACCGGACAGCCCGCCACGATAAGGTCGTACGCGTCTATGCCGCCGGCATCGAAATCGCGGTAATCGGAGGCGGTAACGGCGATTCCTTTCGCTGACAGCGCGGTAGCCGCGCATTCCCCGTACCGGCGGGTGTTCCCGGCCTGGCTGTACCAGATGACCGCGGCTTTTTTGACCTGTTGATTTTTTATCGGCCGGTATTCTCGGGCGAAGACGGGAAGCTCTCCGGCGATCGAACATACGGCCGCAACCGAGGTGGTCTGAAGCAGCGATTTACGGGTCATATCGGTTGGTTTTCCGGCGGCCATGGGTATCCTTCCTTAATAAATAATTTCATGTGGCGGTACGCGGGTTTCCTTGATGAAGCCGCTATATGTGGAAGACGTATGACAGGATTGTTACCATCCGGGAATAATCCGCGCAAACAAAAAAACCGGCGGCTTTCGCCACCGGTTTTCGGTTTCAGGTGTATGAAATACGTTATATAACGGAAACCCGAGCGGCCCTGGGGCCCTTCTCGCCTTTCTCTATCTCAAACTGTACCTCTGCGCCTTCCGGAAGCGTTTTGAAACCCTCGGCGATGATGGCCGTGTGATGCACGAACACCTCGCGTCCGTCACTGGCGGTGATGAAACCAAAACCCTTCTGGTCGTTAAACCACTTTACTGTACCCTGTGCCATAGTAAGCATACTCCTAAATTAAATATACGGGAAAACCCGCTGGAACCAGCCCTTAAAACCGCCCTTTGAAATCCGCCTGGAATTAACGAGGGAGAAATACGAGAGGAGTTTAGAGTGCTTTATCCGATACAGTCACTCTATCTCCGATGTCCTGTTTGTCAATGAATATATGTAAAAAATAGCGTATTTATTTTAAGGATGCGGAATTGAATGAAAACAGTGTCATCGCGGGGTGCGCAACGAGGTGGCGATCGCTACAGGTAAAAAGCTGATTTATGAAACTTTGCATAAAAAGAGATTGCCACGCCCCGATACGGCAGGGGCTCGCAATGACAGGGTAATTCCGGAGAGTATTGAGCGCTGCGATCCAGCCGGGTAGGAATGCCCGGCGTACTGTCACCCGCCCGCGCGTTTGGCCTCGTATCCCTCGCGCGCGAGCGCGGCGATGACGCGCTCCGTATCCTCGCACTGGATGACGATCGTTCCGTCTTTTGCCGTTCCGCCGGCGCCGAGGGCCCGCTTGAGGGTGGAGGCGAGGGAGGAGAGGGCCGGTTCGAAAAGCGGAAGCCCGAAGATCACCGTTACGGGCTTGCCGCTTCTTCCCTTCGTTTCGCGCCGCACGCGGACGATACCGTCCTTCTTGATGCCCGAGGGCAGCTGCCCGGGCACCGTACGGGTGCCGCTCTGACGCAGATCGCCCCGTTCGGTCGAGTATACGGTTTTATCCTTCATATCATCATCACGCCACGCCGGTCTTTTCAATGTGGCCTTTAATGGGCCGAAAGCGTATCACTTTTTGATTTTCGTGTCCCATTCCGCGATTTCTGGTCGGCATCGTCCACGACCGCACCGAAGACCGTGTGCTTGCCGTTGAGCCAGGGTGTGGGGACATGGGTGATGAAAAACTGGCTGCCGTTGGTGCGGGGGCCCGCGTTGGCCATGCTGAGGATACCCGGTTTGTCGTGTTTGAGCGAGGCCGAGCATTCACGAGCATTCATCCTCGAAGGTGTAGCCGGGGCCGCCGGTCCCCGTGCCGAGTGGACAGCCGCCCTGGATCATGAAGTTCTCGATTACGCGGTGGAACTTCAGCCCGTTGTAATAACCCTTCCGCGCGAGGTTCGCGAAGCTCGCGACGGTAACCGGCGCGGCGTCGGCGAAGAGGGAAAGCCTGATGTCGCCTTTGTTCGTTTTTATGGTTGCGGTGAGCGTGCTCATAACGGCTCCTTTTCTCGTTGTGGTGTGCGGCGGCTATATGCATCATATCATGATAAAGCGGCGCGATTTGTCAACAGCAGTGTGAGAAAAAAAGTCCTTGCCGTACGGGTTTCATGATACTCTCTGGATGCTCGTACTCAACGACGCGCGAAAGGGGCATATGACACAGGAACACCCGGGGCTCCCGGAAAACCGGTTCTTCTTCAACCTCACACCGGACATCATACTGCGCGCGCTCGAGGAGGCCGGTTTCGAGCCGTCCGGGCACTGCATGGCGCTCAACAGCTACGAAAACCGGGTCTACGACCTCAGGCTCGAGAACGGCTCGCACGTCGTGGCCAAGTTCTACCGCCCGGGGCGCTGGTCGCGCGAGCAAATTCTCGAGGAGCACCGGTTCCTCGCAGAACTGCGCGAGGACGAAATCCCGGTGTGCGCGCCGATCGAGCT
>JALOTJ010000058.1 GCA_025457965.1 Spirochaetota bacterium
TCCCCGGGTGGAATGCCCGCTCATAATCTGAATGAACAGCGCGTGTCGGAATCCCGTGTGGGGGTCCGGTGCGCGATTGAATCAGAAGAATATACCTAAACATAGTGGAGGTTCCATTGATGAAAAAGTATCCCGAGGTCTCGATCGCCGCGGTATTCCAGCACAACGCACAGCGCCTTGCCGGAAAGGCATACGCTGCGTACTACAGTGACGGAAAATTTATTGATATTTCGTGGACCGAGATGAACGAGATGGTTCACAATCTTGCCTATTACCTGCTGTCCAGGGGAATAGCAAAGGGCGACAAGGTTGGAATCTTTGCACCCAACCGGTACGAGTGGCACACGGCGGCTCTGGCCATACACTCTATCGGTGCGGTCGATGTCCCAATCTACGGCACCAATTCGGCGCAGGAGGCGGAGTATATCCTCGAAAACTCCGATTCAAAGCTGTGCTTCGCCGGCACCAAGGACCATCTCGACAAGGTGCTGCAGGTAAGGGACAAGCTGCCGCTCCTCTCGGAGATCATCGCTTTCGACGAGCCCGGGGTTAAAACCGACGGAGTGATAAGCCTCAGGATGGCGCTCGATGCCGGAAAAGGCGTGGCCGACGAAGTGACCTTTGATAAAAGGCTTAACGCAATCCAGCCGAACGACCTCGCCACGCTCATTTACACATCGGGGACCACGGGCAACCCCAAGGGCGTCATGCTCACCCACAACAATTTCTACTCGAACGTCGACAACACCCTTTACGAGATGAGGGACCGCAAAACGGGACAGCCCCTGCTCACCGAAGACTTTGTCTTCCTCTCGTTTCTGCCGCTTTCGCATTCGCTCGAGCGCACTGCGGGCTTTCACGGGGCCGTTTATTGCGGCGCCAAGACCGCGTTTGCGCGGGACATTAGCACCATCCTCGAGGATTTCACCATGGTGCGCCCGACCATCATCGTCTGCGTGCCGCGCATCTACGAGAAAATACACGCGGGAATTCTCGGAAAGCTGACCCTCGCGCCTCCCGCCAAGCAGAAGATATTCGCCTTCGCGTCGGCTCAGGCCGCCAGGAACCTTCACCGCGTCTGCCGCGACCTCCCGATCAGGAGCATCAAGTACAAGATAGCGAACAAGCTCGTTTTTTCCAAGCTCAAGGCGACACTGGGCATGGACCGGCTGAAATACGCCATCTCCGGCGGCGCTCCGCTTTCGGTCAGCGATGCCGAGTTCTTCGTCGGCATGGGCATGAAGATCCTCGAGGGCTTCGGCCTTACCGAGACCTCGCCGGTAACGCATTTCAACCGGCCCTGGTTCATCAAACCGGGCACGGTGGGGCATCCCATCCGCGGAACCGAGACTAAAATCGCCGACGACGGCGAGCTCCTCATCCGCGGGCCGCAGGTGATGGCCGGGTACTACAAGAACGAGGCCGCCACGAAGGAGGTGTTCACCGCGGACGGTTTTTTCCGTACCGGCGACATCGCGATGATCGACGAGGACGGCTGCCTGAAGATAACCGGCCGCATCAAGGACATCATCGTTACCGCGGGCGGAAAGAACATTTCCCCGCAGAACATCGAAAACAGCGTGAAGAACAGCCGCTACGTGGAGCAGATCGCCGTTATCGGCGACCGGCGCAAGTTCCTGTCCGCGCTGGTTGTTCCGGGCTTTCCGGAGCTCGAGGCGTGGGCGAAACAGGAGGGGATTGAATACCGGGCGGTGACGGAGCTTCTCACCAACGCGAAGGTGCTCGAGCTCTTCCGTAAGGAAATCGACGAGAACACGGCGCAGTTCGCGCGCGTCGAGCAGATCCGCAAGTTCACGCTCATCAAGGCCGAATGGACGCAGGTGACCGGCGAGCTCACCCCCACGCAGAAGGTGAAGCGCCGCGTGATCGAGAACAAGTACGCCTCCGAAATCGACGCCATGTACGCCGGCGAAACGGGGGATTGATTCGCCTAACCGGCCGGGGGCGGGGTTCCGGTTGAAGAAAAGAGGCGACGATCATGATCGTCGCCTCTTTTTTATCCGGTAGTCATCTCCGGATTTTCCCGGAAGTCGTCATCGGGATTAAACGGCGGATTTATTTTCAGGCCAGCTTCTCCAGCGCGGCCTCTATCCGCTCCACGCCCTTCTGTATGTTCTCGTCCGACGTAGCGAAGGAGAGACGGATGTTGTCGTCGTTGCCGAACTCCACGCCCGGCACCACCGCCACCTGGGCGACTTCGAGCAGGTACGAGGTCAGCGCGCTCGAAACCGACGGGCCTTCGTATTTATCCTTCACCGCCTTCCATCCCTTCAGCTTCTCGACGCCCCTGATGTTGGGGAACGCGTAGAACGCCCCCTCGGGCATGAGGCAGGAAATGCCGGGCGCCGCGTTAAGTCCGTCGACGATGAGCCTGCGTCGGCGGTTGAAGGCGTCGACCATGGCGGTGATGACCGACTGGTCGCCGACGAGCGCGTCGACCGACGCCCACTGCGAGATGGATGTGGGATTGGAGGTGGACTGGCTCTGTAGAATTTCGACCTTCTTGATGACCTCGGCATCGCCGGCCATGTAGCCGATGCGCCAGCCGGTCATGGAATAGGCCTTCGAGACGCCGTTGAGAACGATGGTCTTTTTGAAGAGCTCGTCCGAGAGGTTCGCGGTGTTGGTGAAGGTGCGCCCGTCATAGACGATGGACTCGTAGATGTCATCGGAGATGATGACGATATCGCGCTTATCGAGCACCGCTGCAAGTTTAAGAAGTTCGTCGCGGGAATAGGTCGCTCCGGTCGGATTTGACGGGGAGTTAAGTATGAGCGCCCGGGTTTTTTTGGAGATCGCTTTTTCGAGGTCGGCGGGGGTCATCTTGAAACCCTTTTCCTCGCTTGCCTGCAGAATCACCGGAACGCCGCCGGCGAGCTCGACTATGGGCGGGTAGGAGACCCAGTAGGGTGCCGGCACAATTACCTCGTCGCCGTCGTTAAGGAGCACCTGCATCAGGTTGTAAAACGAGTGCTTTCCGCCGCAGTTCACCGTGACCTGCGCTATGTCGTAATTTAGGCCGTTATCGCGTTTGAATTTCTCGACGATCGCCTTTTTAAGCTCCGGGATCCCGCCGGCGGGCGTGTATTTTGTCTTTCCGGCATCTATGGCCTTTATCGCCGCGTTCTTGATATGGGCCGGCGTGTCGAAGTCGGGTTCCCCCGATCCGAAACCGATTACGTCGATACCCTTCGCCTTGAGCGAGTTGGCGAGCGCCGTTATGGCAAGCGTTGCCGAGGGCTTCACCTTGAGAATTCTCCCGGAGAATTGCATGTTCATACCCCTGCGTGTCGTAATAATGAGGAACAATAACGGTATTGAGAGCGGTTAACCGGTGATCGGTGGAGTGACGGAGCGTATGCGCAGAAGATGCCGGGCCTTTCCGCCAGACCGGAATGAAAATAGATGGTACTCGCATGGTGTCAACAGTTTTTTGGTAAATTGACGGTACATGCAACGTAATTTTTTGACATATATAAAAAAGGATTTGCGTAATTGTCCGGAAGAGGGTACGACCACGCAGGGTCCAAATACGCTGGCTGCGGGCGAGGCCCCGGTGACCGGCGCGGTTCGGACTACACAATAGAGGCGAATATATGATTATACGGTTCTGGGGAGTGCGTGGTTCCATCCCGACACCGCCCACCGACGCGGTGATGCGGGAGAAGATCAGGAAAGCGCTCGTGCAGGCTTCTCCGGCTGACATTTCGTCGGAAGAATCTATCGATCGCTTCATCGATTCTCTTCCTTATTCTGTCCGCGGCACCTATGGCGGCAACACCACCTGTCTGGAGGTGCGCACCGCCGATGACGATATCTTCATCATCGACTGCGGCACCGGTATCCGGCATCTTTCGGCGGAGCTCATGAAGGGGGATTTCGGCCGCGGCCAGGGTATCGCCAATATCCTGCTTACGCACACGCACTGGGACCACATACAGGGCATTCCGTTCTTCGTGCCCTTCTTCGTGAAGGGAAACCGGTTTCATATCTATTCGCCCTTTCGCGACATCAAGGAGCGCGTGGAATACCAGCAGGTATTCACCCATTTCCCGGTGAACCTGGATTCGATGCTCGCCACCAAGGAGTTTTTCCTGCTTGAAAAGGAGGCGCCGTTTTATCTCAACAACGTGGCGATCATCAACAAGCGGATGCGGCATCCCGGCGGCGCCTTCGGTTACCGGATAGAGGAGGACGGGAAATCGTTCGTCTTTACCAGCGACTGCGAGTTCAATATCGACGAGATCGACCAGATCGACTCGTACAGGGATTTTTTCTGGAACGCCGACGTTGTCGTATTCGACACGCAGTACACCTTCGAAGAGGCCATCGACAAGATCGACTGGGGGCACTCCTCGGCGTCGATCGCGATCGATATCGCCCTGCGCTTCAATGTTAAAAAGCTCATCCTCTTCCACCACGAGCCCACCTACAGCGACGAAAAGCTGGAGACGGTGCTTTCGAACGCGCGGACCTACATGAGCATGAACGCGAGGAGGAAGGGGGTGCTCGATATCGACATCGCGCGCGAGGGCGTCGTCATCGAGCTCTGACGGGCCGCCTCAGTGCGTCCCCTGGAGTCGGTCGATGTCCGCATGCCTGCCGATGACGATCATGATCGCGTCTGCGGAGATCACGTCGTGGGCCGTGGGGGCGATCTTGATCTTGTATTTTTTTTCTTCGATTCCCGGCGACACTTCCCCCGGCGGCGGATATTTCAACCCGATGATCTGGCAGCCGAATCGCGTGCTGATCTGGAGATCTTTTAAAGATTTCCCGATGAAACTCTTCGGCGGCGTGACCTCGATAATGCCGTAGTCGTCGGTGATCGGAAGATAATCCATCGCGTTCTTGAGCGCGAGCTTGTTGGCCACGCGGACCGCCATGTCCTTTTCGGGGAAGATGACATCGGTCACGCCGATCATCCTTAAAATTTTGCCATGGTCCTCGGATACGGCGCGCACGATGATCCGCGGGATCCCGATTTCCTTTATATAGAGCGAGATGAGGATGCTCGCGCCCATATCGTGGCCGATGCTGATGATCGCCCCGTCGAAGTCCCTCAGTGCGAGCGATTCCAGCACCTCCTTGTTGGAGGCGTCGCCGATGATGGCGTGGCTTATGAAGTCCCTGGCGTGCTGCACCGCGTCACGGCTGGAGTCCATGCCCAGCACCTCGCAGTTGTTCTCCACGAGCGTGAGCGCGATGTTGAAGCCGAAGTTGCCGAGTCCGATGATGAAAAACTTTTTCATGGTTTACCCTATCATTATATGCTCTTCGGGATAACGGATGTCCACCTGTTTTTTGCCCGTGGTAAGCGCGGTGATCAGGGTGAGCGGTCCGAGCCTGCCGATGTACATTACCGCGCACAACAGGAGTTTTCCCGCGCCGCTCAGGCCGGGCGTGAGTCCGGTCGACAGCCCGACGGTGCCGAAGGCGGAAGTGACCTCGAACATGGCGGCAAGGAAGACGTTTTTAACCGCCGGGGTCCCGACGACAAGGAGGGAAAAGGTTGCCGTCGAGACGAAAATGAGCGCGAGTATGAACAGCGACGTGCTTTTCTCAATCGTATCGGAATCGAGGGCGCGTCCCCACAGCACGATCTGGTTCCGCCCGCGGAACTTCATAACAAGGAGGAGCCATACAACCGCCATGCTCGTGGTCTTTACCCCTCCGGCAATTGAGCCGGGAGACCCCCCGGTGAACATCAGGAAAATCATCATGAAAAGCGTGCTCTCCCTGAGCGCGCCGATATCCACGGTGTTGAATCCGGCCGTACGGCAGGTCACCGACTGGAAAAAGGAGTTAACGATCTTCCCGGAAAGAGTGAAGTCGATAAGCGTGTTGTTCCATTCAAGCGCGGCGAATACCGCCATTCCACCGGCGATGAAAATTGCGGTGAGCGTGAGGACGAGCCTGGTGTGGAAGCTGTACTGGTTCAAGAACAGCCGCCGCCGGAAGCGGGTGCGCGCGAGCTCGGAAAGCACGAGAAAACCCAACCCCCCCATTATAATGTTCACACCCACCGCGAGCATTACGACCGGATTGTCTTGGTAACCCACGAGGCTGTCCGAATAGGTTGAAAAGCCCGCGTTACAGAACGCCGATACGGAGTGGAACAGGGCGTTCCATGCGGCAACCGGCGCGGCCTGGGTCTCGATGAACTGGCTGAACAGCACCACGGCGGCAGCCGTTTCGATGACAAAGGTGTAGAAGAGGACCTGCATGAGGAGCTTTCTGATGGGCAGCTTCCGCAAGTCACTGTAGACCGATTCGAACGTGAACCGCCATTTTATCGAGATGCTTCCGCTCAGCGCGGACAGGAGCGCGATCGAGAAGGTCATGATGCCAAGGCCGCCGAACTGGACGAGGATGAGTATGACCGCCTGACCGAACAGGGTGAAGTCTTTCGCCGTGTCCAGAACGATAAGCCCCGTAACGCACACCGCCGAGGTCGAGGTGAAAAGCGCATCCACAAACGATATGTGATTGACTGTTGAGAAGGGAAGCTTGAGGGTCAGAGCCCCCAGGGTAATGAGCGCGACGAAGCTCAACAATATCTTGTTGATCGGGTGGACCGACGAACGTGTTTTTCGCGGGTTCATGGTTCATAAAAAACAGGGTATCGGTCTTCAATACCCTGTTTTTTTGGGCGCTGACGGGATCGAACCGCCGACCCTCTGCTTGTAAGGCAGATGCTCTCCCAGCTGAGCTAAGCGCCCTGTTTAAACTTCTCTTTCGGTCGACTTGCTTGGTTTGAACGACAGCACTGACCGGGCCGGGACATCCAGGCTTCTTCCCGCGATGGGCGAAAACACTCTGCGCTCTTTGCGCAGCACCCTGGAGAACGTACCGAAACCGCGAATCTCTATCCTGCTGTCCGTATCAAGGTTTTTAAGAACAAGCTCGAGAAAATTGTCCACTATGTAGCTCACCTCGCGGCGCTTCATGCCGCTCTGGCGGGTGAGCTGGTCGACGATCTCGTGCTTGGTCAAGCAAATCCCCGTTCGGCGGCCTAGCGGCCCGCCGCGGCGTTTACCTTCCTGGCAAGGCGCGATTTTTTACGTGCCGCGGTCTTCCAGTGGAAAACTCCTTTTGCGGCCGCCTTGTCGATCTTTTTCACGAAACCGGCGAAAACGGACGAGAGAACGGCGGGGTCCTTCGCTTCTTTCGATTCGAGGGTCTGCTGTACCTTCTTGACCTCGGTCCTCACCGATGACCTGACCTGCGCGTTCTTCTGCCGGCTCTTTTCGTTGGTCTTTATTCGTTTTTGTGCGGATTTAATGTTCGCCACTGTACCACCTTTACGATAATGCTGAATTGGAAAAACCGAAGCGCAACTATGTCGCGCGGGCCTTTTTGTGTCAAGAATAAAAATCAATCATTCGGTTAACAGCAGACGGAAGAGAGACCGGGCGTAATAGTGCACGGTGCACTCGTAGCGGTCTCCCACTTTCGATATCTGCACCAGCACGGTCGTTTTATCTCCGGAGAAGGAATAGCTTGTCGTGGAACCCTCGTGCTGAATGTGGGGCTTCCCGTACACCTTCGTAACGGAACCGAGCGTCTCCGCGAATGCCGCGGTGCTTATCGCTCCGTGCCGCTCCATCACCGCCATGAGACGGTTCCGCAGAAAAAGATAATCCCGTGCGGGGAGGGAGGCGGCCTGGACGATCGTCATACTGTCGGCAAGCCCGCTGTTTATGGACAGAAGGTAATTCACGATCTTATTGTCATAACGGGGATTCGCCCTTGGCGAAAGCTCGCCAACGGCTGTTCCCGGGGCGATTATGCGGCCGAGAACCGCGTCCCTGGTCATACCCCATGAACTGAAGGAGGGGGAAAATCCCGATGTTCCCGCCGAACCCGCTGTGGGGCAGGCCATTATTGTTATCAATGCAAGGAGGGCGGCCACTTTCTTCCTCGCGATGTATCTCATAAACTCTCCGGAGCAGTGAAGTCTGGACGGTCTTCGGTACCGTTGTTCCGCCGATTCCGTCCATCCGCCGATCATCAGACCGTAGTAGGCAGTGTGTCAAACATTTTAGCCATTTCGCGGCATTGTTTCGGGTTTTGGCGTTCTATTTATTATTCCACCCTGTTTTACTCCCGGATAACCCGGCAGCGGCTTTTATTACAGCGGGTCTTGAAAAAACGGTAAAGGTGTTGTAATTTATAATTGCCGAACGTTATTATACCACAGTTTCGGGATGTGATTGTAAAGGAATAAAACGGAGATGCGGTATCGGGGTGGGACATTCCCTTTGACGTTCGAAATGCGGGCGTTTTCCCGATCAGGCACTCGCGCCGCACGGATCAGAAGCGGGGCGACGCGAAGGAGGGGAGAGTGATGTTGAAACCTGAGCATATATCGGTGTTCGTGGCCGTCGTTATCATAATGGTCGGATTCATGTCGTCCGGGGAGACGTCAGGACGACAGGCCGAGTTTACCGGTCGGGTGATCGATGTCGGCGGGGACTATGTGGAGCTGAAGCGCGGAGCGAGGGAGCTGCGGCTCGAGTATACCGCCGACACGAAATTCTTCGATATCAAAGGCGCCGAAACGGACAAAGGCGTTATCGAACTCTGCCAGATGGTAAAGGCGGTCTATCTGCCGGTCAGCCGTGCCGGTCAGCCGGCGAGCATCGTCATCATAAAGGAAGGAAATTGCCGGAAATAGAAAGTGTGCCGATGTGTTCCGCTCGAATAGCTGACCTGTAGGCCGATCATGAAAAAGCCGCGTTGAAGACGGCACTTGCTCTTGTGAGGGCGTGCCCCGCGTGCGGTCAATATTGTCTACAAGGGGATGAGCATTACGGCGAACAAGGTACGTGGCCGGTGACCGGGAAGCGATATTATCATTGACGAAAGAGGGCAATTTCATACCGTCAAGGGCGCGACTGAAAGTCGCGCCCTTGTATTTTGTGCGCGGCGATATGAACGGCCATACGGGGTAGGCATGAAAAAGGACATCGCCTCCATTCACCTGATCGGCGTCTGCGGCGTGGCCATGGGGAGCCTTGCGGGCATGCTCAGGAAAAGCGGCTACCGGGTCTCCGGTTCCGACGAGGCCGTATACCCGCCCATGAGCGATATGCTCGTGGAGTGGGGCATAGAGGTGAGCCGCGGCTACCGCGAGGAGCATGTGGGGTCTCCCGACCTTGTGGTGGTCGGTAACGCCATCAGCCGCGGTAATGCCGAGGTGGAGCACGTGCTCGCGCGGCGAATCCCCTACTGCTCGATGGCCGGGGCCCTGCGGGACTTTTTCCTGGAAGGGAAAGAAGTGGTCGCCGTGGCCGGTACGCATGGTAAAACCACGACAACGGCGCTGCTCGCCCATATACTTATCGAAGCGGGACTCGATCCATCCTTCTTCGTGGGTGGAGTACCGGTTAACTACGGTTCGAATTTCCGGCTGGGCGACGGCCCCCATTTCATCATAGAAGGCGATGAATACGATTCCGCGTTCTTCGAAAAGGTCCCCAAATTCGCCGTGTACCGTCCGCAGCACCTGGTGCTCACCTCCCTCGAGTTCGACCATGCCGACATATATCAAAACCTGGAAGAAATTTCACTGTGGTTCCGCCGGCTCGTCAACGTCGTCCCTTCCAATGGCAATATCGTCTATTCGACCGCCTGTCCGGCCCTGCACGGCGTGGTCGAACGTTCATTTGCGCCGCTGTACTCGTATGGCGGCACGGACGCGGATTTCTTCTGCGAGGAAGACGGAGTGGAGGGTGAATGGGCGCATCTGGCGCTTCACCTGCCGGGGGCGGAATCCATCACGCTTCGCTCGCGCCTTTTCGGGGAGTTCAACCGGGCCAATATCGCGGCGGCGGCGGCCATGGCCCTTCGTCTCGGCGTTTCGCCCAATGCGCTCCGTCGCGGCGTCGAGAGCTTCGAGGGGGTGAAACGCCGGCAGGAGCTCATCTACGCGCGGGGAAAGCTCAGGATTTACGAGGACTTCGCCCATCATCCGACGGCAATCGCCGGTGTGATCTCCATGATGCGCGGGCGCTTCCCCGCGTCGCGCCTGTGGGCCGTGTACGAGCCGCGGAGCGCTACCAGCAGGCGAAACGTATTTCAGAACGAGCTGCCGGGAGCGTTCGCCGGAGCGGACCGGGTGTTGATCAAGACCCCCTACAAACTCGACGCCATACCCCTGTCCGAGCGCATCGACATCGCCCGGGTGGTTGACGATATCAACGCGCGCGGCGGCAGCGCCGGGGCCTTGCGCGATGTCCCTTCCATGGTGTCCGCAATTTTCAGGGAAATCGACAGGGCGGAAGACACTGTGGTGATCATCATGTCCAACGGCGGTTTTGACGGCATTTACGATACGATCCGCACGGCCGCGGACGATTTCTTCATGACGGACCCGGCGTGCGGCTGAGCATGCCCGGCGCGGCCCGAAGGCCGGACCGCGCTCAATGCGACCACTGCGAAACGGCGCGCTCCCGCTTGTTTATATACTGCTCGGCCGAGAGCGCCGCGATGCATCCCTCCGCGGCGGCTATGACCACCTGGCGCACCTTCCTGCAGGTTACGTCGCCGATTGCGTATACGCCTTCGACCGAGGTGCGCATGGTTTCTTTGTCAATGCCGATGCAGCCCTCGGCGGTGGTCTCGACCGCCCCGTACAGGTAATCGACGATCGGTCTGTTGCCGTGGAGGTACAGGAAAACCCCCTCAACATTCAGGGTCTCTTCCGCGCCCTGCGCGATGGAGATCGTTACGCCGCTTACGTGGTCATTCCCCCGGATTGCGGTTATGCGGCTTTCGGTCTTTACGGCAATCGACGCATTGGAGGCGAAAAATGCCGCGAATTCGGCCGGCACCTCCTTTTCGCGCGTGATGAGATGGATGCGCCGGGCGAACCTGGCGAGGGCCTCGATCTCTTCGATCACTTCCCCGACGGCGCCGGCTATTGCCACTTCCTTGTCCTGGTAGAAGGCGGCGTCGCAGGTGGCACAGTAGCTTACGCCCCGGCCGGTAAGCTCGGCCTCGCCCGGCAGTGACCCCGTGCGTCCCATTGCACCCGTCGCAATAATGACGGCCTTCGCGCGAAACGACGAATTCGAGGTAAAAACCTGGAAGGGCCGCGCGGCGAAATCCACGCCATACGCCTGCTCCTGGAGCACCCGGGCGCCGAAGGACTCGGCCTGCTCGCGCATGCGCTCGAGGAGTTCGGTCCCGCCGATGCTTCCGGGGATCCCCGGGTAGTTCGCGATGCGGTCGGCTGAACCGAGCGCGCCGCCGGAGGGGTTCTTGTCCACCACCAGCGTTTTCATTTTTCCCCGCGCGGCGTAAAGCGCCGCCGAAAGGCCACCGGGGCCGCCGCCGATTATGATGATATCGTACAGCTCGTCGGTGGTGTGTTCAGTCTTTATGGTTTCCATGTCCGGTGTCCTCGTTTACAATCTATTTGTGGAAGTAAACCGCAAAATGTTGCGCGGCGCAACCAATTTCCTGTCACATCTTTCTTGACAATCCGGGAGGCGGGTGTACGCTACCCATCCCATAACCAATTGGATCACGGAGCCCCGCAATGATAGACCCCAGGCTTGTGCGCGACGACCTTGAAAACCTTCGCGGCATGTTGAAAAAACGCAACATGGAAACCGTCGTCGACCTCGATGGGCTAAAGCGTATCGATGAAGAGCGGCGCGCTGTCATCGCGCGGGCGGACGAGCTGCGCGAGAAACGCAATCGCGTCTCGAAGGAGATCGGAAAGCTGAAATCGAAGGGAGGGGATGCCGCCGCGCTGATGGCGGATATGAGCGGCGTCAACGACAGCATCAGGGAGCTCGAGGCGTCCGTGGAAAAGCTGGACGCCGGATTCAATGAACTCATGCTCTCACTGCCCAACGTGCTTTCAGACGCGGTCCCCGCGGGGCGCGACGAAAACGACAATATCGTGGTGCGCACCTGGGGCGATAAGCCCGTGTTCCCGTTCCTGCCGAAGCCCCATTACGACCTGGGAACCGAACTTGGCATCCTCGATTTTGAGCGCGGGGTCAAACTCTCGGGTACGCGCTTTTACGTTTACCGCGGTCTGGCGGCAAAACTTGAACGCGCCATCATCAACTTCATGCTCGATCTGCACACAACGGAGCACGGCTACACCGAGACCTTCGCGCCGTTCGTGGTAAACGACGACAGCATGATCGGCACCGGCCAGTATCCCAAGTTCAGGGACGAATACTACCGGATCGAGCGCGACGGCCTCTCGCTCATACCGACGGCGGAGGTGCCGCTTACCAACCTCTACCGCGACGAGATCCTGGAAAAAGAGCAGCTCCCGCTGTACGTTACGATGCAGTCGGCATGCTTCCGCCGGGAGGCCGGAAGCGCGGGAAAGGACACGCGCGGCCTGATCCGCGTGCACCAGTTCCAGAAGGTGGAGCTGGTAAAATTCGTGGAGCCGGAAACCTCGTTCGACGAACTCGAAAAGCTTACGGCCAACGCCGAGGAGGTGCTCAGGCGCCTCAACCTGCATTACCGTGTCATGCTGCTGTGTTCCGCCGATACCTCGGCGGCCTCCACGAAGACCTACGATATCGAGGTCTGGATGCCCGGACTCGACCGATATGTCGAGATTTCGTCATGCTCGAACTTTCTGGACTACCAGGCGCGCCGCGCCCGCATCCGCTATCGAAAGGCCAGGGGTGAAAAAGCCGCTTTCCTGCACACGCTGAACGGTTCGGGGCTCGCCGCGGGAAGGACCCTCGCCGCGGTCATGGAGAATTATCAGACCGCGGAAGGCAACATAGAGGTGCCGGCCGTCCTTAAACCGTACATCAAATGATCGAGATCTCCCTGCCGGAAATCGACCATGTCGCGGTGCGTCACGCGGTATCGCTTTCACTGGCCACCGGCAGATCCATTCGTCTTGCCGGAGCCTTCGGATTCGTCAAAGAAAACCCCGCCGCCGGGAACCTGCTCGCGGACTGGGAAAACGCGCTCGGCGTGCTCTCGGCCGGCTCATTCCGAAACGACGGGGACGACCTGCTCTTCGCCCCGGGGGCGCTGAAGAACGGTGATTATGTATTCGAAACAGGTGCGTTTTCCTCGGCGCTCGAGCTTGTGCTTCTCCTGCTTCCGCCGCTCACAAGGCTCGAATATCGCAGCTCGCTCGGTGTACGCGGCGTCACCCATTCGCACCTGTCATGCACGACCGATTTCGCAAACCTCACGCTTTTCGACGTGCTGGAACGAATGGGCTTTTTCCTCCACCTGTCGCTGAAGCGATTCGGTTTTTACGGGTCCGGAGGCGGACTGCTCGAGGCGAAGGCCTACCCGGAGGAGAGCGGGGCAGGCATCCCATCGCTACGGTACGGGGACGTTCGGATTACCGGCGCTCGCGTGTATATCGCGAAGCTTCCGACCCATATCGCCGCGACGCAACGGGAAATTCTGGTCGAGCGGGCGGGGATTCCGGCCCCGGCGGTCGGTATCGTCGAGGTGCTCGACGCGGACGGTCCCGGCAACTTCATCCAGGTGTACGCGGAATGTGACGGTGGTGTGCGGATAGAGCAGGCGGTGAGCCCGGTTTATTCAGGGCAAGGAGCATACCTCTTCGACGCGGAGGCCGCGGCCGAAACGGCGAAATCGGCGGTTGAGGCGTGTGAGCGTCTTGTGGCGGGGAAAGCGGTCCCTGAACGCGCGGTGAGGGAGATCCTGCCGTATATCGTATTATCGGGGAGCGGTATCCCCGCGTGGGCGGGCGGGGCCGGGGAGCGCCTGGCCGCCGCTTTTCGCTGACGCACCCGCGGCGCTAAACAAGGGTGATTATCCTTTCCTCGCGCGCACACCTGATGCAATAACGCTTTCCCTCCGTCCCGTTGTTGCACGGGACAAAATAA
This sequence comes from Spirochaetota bacterium, assembly GCA_025457965.1. GTDB lineage: Bacteria > Spirochaetota > UBA4802 > UBA4802 > UBA5368 > MVZN01. Next base: position 13,887 of record JALOTJ010000058.1, read on the forward strand.
TGGTTGAGCTGATGAATATCGGTACCGCACTTGCAGCATTTCATGACGTGTCCCCCGCCGGAAACTTATATGACCCTACTCTTTGAGTTTCGGAGCATTGGCCGTAATTGATAAGAAAAAAGAGGATGGGTGATGGATCTTTATCGTCGAGAAACGCCTTAATCCATACGGTATTACCCGAGAAAAATTATTGCATGGTTGACTAATTCACGCTTCGTGATATCATCTGCCGTATAAAAGGGCCGTTGCGATGGGAAACCCGTTTTCCCCGCGGTTGTCGCGATATGGCCGACATAGAAAAGCGTCTCCCGCCGGGGGCGTCGTTTCCATAAAGAGTTACCAGCTCGTATCAGGCTGGAAACAGCGTACAAAACGACGGTATAGTGAGACATAAAATTTGTGTTTACAACGGTTGCGGCCGCTTTTACTATCGCCGAATACTTGATTTGGGGGGGATGTCACAAAATGGCTCAGAAAAAGAAATCCGGGACCGGTAAAAGCAGGACGGTGTCGGAAAAAGAAAAGGCAAAACCAAAGGCGAAGTCGGGGAAGCCGCGCAGAAAGAACAACCTTCTCAAGCTGTGCTCGGAAATGAACCGGCTTGTTATTGACGCCGTCGATAAGGAAGTTGTTAAACGCTTCAAAACGCTCATTGACACCAGCGCCGAGGAGATCACCAAGGCGAGCCTCGATTCCGTGCTGAAAAATCCGGGCGACGTCGAGGTTTCCAGCTTCCATGAAAGCCTGCAGCCGTATATAAAGCATTATATCTTCATGGTGAAAAGGAGCGCGAAATAAGACGTGTTTAAAGGGGATCCCTCATCAAAATGGAACACCGCGTCCTCAGTGTAGTCGTTAAAAACATTTCGCGGCGGTTCGCGAAGTACCTGCAAGGCCACAGTATTGTGGCCTTTCTGCTGTTCCTGGCGCTTCCGGTGATCAGGATCCAGTCCATCCCGGCCTTCAGTATCACCCGGTTCCTCATTCACTGCGTTGCCTTTTCCGTATGCATTTTCGCCCTGGCGTGCATGGTCCGCCGCGGAGGCGAAAAAACGCTTCGTTTTTCGGCTGTTGATTTCCTTGTCACCGGCTTCTACGCCCTGTATTTCGTTGCCGGTGCCCTTTCTGAAAACCGCGCGCTTTCATTCGCCGGGCTCTCGGGTGAGTTTTTAATGATCGGGCTGTATGTTTTTTTCAGGGTGACGCTCTCCGGCCCATCGGGTGAAGATTTCGTCGAAAAGATATCCATGTTCGCCGCACTGGCCGCGATAACGCTTTCAATATGGGGTCTTGCCCAGTATTTTTTCGAGTTCGACGTTCCGCGCGGCCTGAAACTTTTATTCAAGACGCACCACTTTCCCGTCGTCGCGTCCATGGGGAATCCCAATTTTCTGGCCGAATTCATCGTCCTGTCGCTTCCGCTCTCCTTTCACTTTCTGCTGAAACGGAAAAGCGCGATGCCGCTCGTTGCGGCCGCGGTCGTTACGGGGCTGGCGGTCTTCCTCACCTATTCGCGTCTGGGCTGGTTCGCGATGGCTTTTGCGCTGCTGCTGCTTCTGATGACCGGAGGCGGGGGTGAACGCCGGAGGCTTGCCGCGGCAATTGTGACGATCGCCGTCATCACGGGCCTTTTCTTCATTTACCATTACCGGACGGGCTCGACGCGATCCGACAGGGTCCTGCGCAGCTTCGAGATATCGAAAGCGACGCCTCTTTTCGAAAGGACGGTTATCTATCGCGCCGGTCTTTCCATGCTTTGCGACGCGGGTTTATTCGGGATGGGCCCGGGAATGTTCGGATACCGGTATCTCGATTATCAGGGGAGGGTTCTGCATTCCGAGGGCGAACGGCCCTCCCGAAGCCTCCCGGTCGACCTGGATCACGCGCATAACGATATAATCGAGATCGGGGTTGACCTCGGATACGGGGCCCTGGCGGTTTTCATTCTGCTCATCGGCTTCGGTGCGGCCGCGGGAGTCCGCGCCCTTGTGCGGCTCTCCGCCGGCCGTTCGCCGGGAAATCTCGGCCTGGTGCCGCTGGTCTACCTGCCGTTCTGCCTGTGGTCGTTCCCCTTCCATATGCCTTTTGGCAAGATCATACTCCTGCTTTCGCTGGCGTTCATTGCCTCGCGTTCGCGTTCAGTGGAGGCCGGCGTGATGCGGCCGCGGCTGGTCGGCCCGTTCATTTCGATACTTCTGGTCGTTTTCATGGCGGTGGACGCGCGCTATGCTTTATCCGTACGACAGTACGGGAAGGGTCTTGCTTATTTTAAGGGAAATTTCGAAAAATCCTTCGAACATTTTCGATGCGGAGTGGAATGGTATCCATATAATGGTTATAATTATTTTTCAATGGGTGCGCTGCTTCTCAACCGCGGGCGAAGCGAAGGCATCGGTTTTTTGAAACAGTCCATGAAATACTTCAGCAATTCTTCAACGTACCTCTATATCGCGCGCGGTTTACGGGACCATGGCTCCCCCGAGGAGTCGAAGCGCTGGTACCGGCATCTCCTCTTCGTCAGGCCGGACATTCGACGGGCCCATGAGGAGTATCGCGAAATTCTTGAAAGGAGTGGCGAACAATGAAGATAAAAATAAAGGCCTGCGCGAGCGTCAAGGACCTGTGCGGATTCTCGGAACGGGAGTTCGACCTCCCCGAACGTACCACCGCCGGAGACGCGGTGCGCAGGGTCGCACAGGAGTGCGGGGATATCACTGCCGGACTCGATTCGCTTCTCCTGGCGGTAAACGAGGAATACTGTCGCGGCGACCGGGTGCTTGCTGAAAACGATGTGCTGGCCCTTTTCCCGCCGGTCAGCGGCGGATGATCCATTCGATTCATCGGCGGGAGGATAAAATCATCATGAAAACGATACGATTGCAGAACGATCCGATCGAGTGTGCGGCCGCTCTCGCCGCGACCGGGACCGTGGAGGACGGCGCGGTGCTTAGCTTCACGGGAACGCCCCGAAGGGATTCGGCAAAAAGGCCGGTCGAGCACCTCTTTTACGAGGCCTATGAGGGAATGGCGCTCAAGGAGATGGATAAGATCGCCGACGAGGCGCTCGCCGCCTGGCCCATCACCGACTGCCTGATTATTCATCGTACGGGGCGGGTCGATCCCGGACAGGCGAGTATTCTGATTGTGGTATCGGCACGTCACAGGGATGAGGGGTTCGCCGCGCTCCGGTTCATCATCGACACCGTGAAAAAAACGGTTCCGATATGGAAGAAGGAAGTGTACATCGATGGATCGGAATGGGTTTCCGACAGGGTTTAACCGCGCGCGGCCGGCCCCGGCTTTTCGATACGGGATAAAACCTCGCTGGCCTTGCCGTAGAACATCTCGGCCTTCTCGCGTGTAATTTCCACGCCCTTGCCTGCCGGGCCTTCGGGCATGGCAAGAAGCGCGCCTATATCGAGCGCACTCCAGCCTGCCGGCTCGAAATAGCGTTCGGCGAGCTCGATTATTTTCGCGGGATCGTCTGAATCGTTACCCTCTTCGAGCAGGAGCATCCGTACCGCGTAAAACATGGAAAGATAGGAATACCTGACCACTTCGCCGAAATGGCCTTTACGAAGCATGATCGAGGCCAGTTCGAGCTTCTCCCTGCTCTTGGAAAGTCGGAACCCGCGTGTGTGCTCTGGCGTGGTTTCCATTCACGAAGTGTCCGTCGTTCCATTCACAATAGCAAGTCTTTTTCT
>JALOTJ010000059.1 GCA_025457965.1 Spirochaetota bacterium
GCGGTTGGCGTTGTTGTTGACGCGCGTAACGAGCTCGGGTTCGTTCTTGATTATTTCGAGCGAAGCGCGCGCTGCGGCGACCTGAGAGGGGGTCATGCTGGCGCTGAAAATAAAGGCGGGCGAGTGGTGTTTGATGTAGTCTATGACCTTTCTGTCCGCGGCGACGAAACCGCCGAGCGATGCAAGGCTCTTGCTGAATGTGCCCATTATGAGATCGACCTGGTCGTCCAGCCCGAAATGGCTCGCCGTACCCCTGCCGCCTTTACCGAGCACGCCAAGTCCGTGGGCGTCGTCAACCATCACCCGCGCGTTATACTTTTTCGCTATTCTGACAACCTCGGGAAGATTTACGATGTCGCCGCTCATGCTGAAAACACCGTCGGTGACAAGGAGCTTGGCAGTGTCGAGTGGCAGCGCGGAGATTTTCTTTTCGAGGTCGTCCATATCATTATGTTCATACTTGACAAGTCCTCCAGCGCCGGCGCGACTCTTCGCGATAAGCGTGCCCTGGATAATGCTGGCATGGTTCTCGCTGTCGGAGACGATATAATCACCCTCGCCGATCATCGGAATAATGGTCCCCTGGTTGGTCTGAAAACCGGTGCTGAAGAGCAGGGAGGCCTCCTTGCCGACGAAATCCGCAAGCGCTTCCTCCAGTTCGACATGTATGTCGAGGGTGCCATTAAGCAGTCGAGATCCGGAGCAACCGGAGCCGTATTTTCTGACGGCCGCAATTGCCGCTTCCTTTACACGGGGGTCGGTGGTAAGTCCAAGGTAATTGTTCGAGCCCGCCATAATGGTGCGCTGACCGTTCATAAAGACCACGGGCCCGTCGTTTTCATAGATAGGATAGAAGTAGGGATAGTATCCTATCGACCGAACCTCATCCGCCCTCGTGAAGGCGTGACACTTATCAAAAAGGTCCATTCATTTTTCTCCTTGCGTATGGATCGGCAACAAGTCTCCCGTAGATCGGGACTGACTGCTTAGGCCTTGGCGGGACGCTCAATTTGCCGTAAAGTCGTATAAGCGCGGCAGTTTATTCAGGGGACGCAAAAAATCAATCAAAAAAGTCATAATGTTATAAAAATATATATCAATACTCAAAATAAAAATAATAAATAAATTAGAGTGAGCATTCATTCATAAATGAATGAATGCTCACTCATTCCCGGCCCCCGGCGCCCATTGCGCCGGCCGGGGCGCTCTCATTTACGGGGAAGACGTCTGAAAAGATGTTGTCTTTTAGATGCGGCGAAATAACATGAGCAGGATATCAAAATAGTCGCATCGCGGCCCCCGGCGGCGTTTCGCGGCAGAATAATACTATCAAGCGCAGGAGGGTGTTATGGCGGTAGTCGAATGGAAGAAGGACGGGAACATCGCAATAATATATATGAACAACGGCGAGAACAGGCATAATCCCGACTTCGCCAAAGGCATGCTCGAGGCCCTGGAAGGGATCAAGGCGGACCAGTCGATCACGGCGACGGTGCTGACCTCGAGCGACCCGAAGAATTTTTCACTGGGCATAGACGTAGCATGGCTCGGGGAAAAAATGACCGTTAAGGACAACCAGGCCATCAAGGACTTCATGTACGCAATGAACGACGTATTCAGGGGCCTTCTGCTCTTCCCGATGCCGGTAATCGCCGCCATTAACGGACACGCTTTCGGTAACGGCGCGATCCTGTCGTGCGCCTGCGACTTCCGCTTCATGAAATCGGACCGCGGTTTCTTTTGTTTCCCCGAGGTCGACCTCGGCATTCCATTTCTGCCCAGCATGATTGCCTGGACGAAGAAGGCATTTCCTTATTACAAGTTCCAAGAGATGAAATACACCGGCCGGCGTGTTGGCGCGGCCGAGCTCGCAGAGCACCACGTCATCGAAAAAGCGTGCGGCGATCAGGAAGAGCTGATGAAAGAAGCGCTCGCCTTCGCGGCCACGTTCAATAAAAAGCGCGGCATTTTCGGCGAGATGAAGAAGCGTATGCACAGGCATATAGTCGAAACGATGGAGAAGGAAGATCCGGCCTTTGTTGATGCGCTTTTTCTGCTCGTGACCGACTGAGTTTCAATGACGTACGTGTTTGCCTCCCTTGACGGCGCGAAGAGGGTCGAATGCGAAGACTCGGACTGGCATTCGGCCCTCGAATCCGCCCGCGACCGCGAGTGGGATACGGAAGGGACGGCGCTCGACTTCCAGTACCAGCTCGACCAGGCATGGGATGATACTGTGGACTACACAGTAAACCTCATGCTGATGATTCAAGCACACATGTCGGTTCTTGGCTGGAACGGAAGCTATACTGAAAAGGAGAATCAGATTATCTCCGAGTCAGACGCGTACTCACTGTATCGTTCGCTCGATGAAACCTTCGCCGGTGCCGATTTGCTCAAGCTTCTGGCCGGCGGTGCCGTACGGATATGCAAATGATGAAGAAGCGCGGAGGCGGTCGATGCGATCGAAAGCCCTCGTTAAAACAAGATGCCAGCGCTGCGGCCGCGAGATACTGACGGCCGCCAACGCCTCGTTCGCCAACAGGCCATGGTACCGGCGTTTCGGCGGGATATGCGCATCGTGCCTCTCCGATGAGGAGAAAAGTGAGCTTTCGACCGAAAAGGTGCGCGAAACGAACCTCGCGGCGCGACGTTTCCGGATCCCCGGGCGGATAGACTGGAAATCGGAGAAGTTTCCCGAGGATGAGGAGGAGGTGCTCCGGTTCATGGCCCAGCGCTATTTCTACACGAAGCAGTTCATCGCCGCGGCGACGGTGATGGATGAATATCCGGACCTCGACGTTACCGAAATCCTGAGACGCCTCGAAGAGAAGGGGAAGATACAGGCGTTGTGTTGAATAATACCGACGAAAAAACTGTTACATGCGGAGTCAAATAAATGTGTTGATTAATTTATTCCGTTACCGTACGATACCTTTCCGCTTCACTAATCGAAAGAGAGGGGTCTGATGAGCGATGAAAACGTAATCCAGTATCTCAAGGAGATGGAAGAGCGTCTTATGGCGAGAATCGACGAGGTGCGCGCCGAGCTGATAGAAGAAATGGAGACCAATCTCATGGAGATCGGTGTTTACAAGAAAGAGATCATAGAGAAACTGCGAATCAACCAGAAATCAGGCAAAACCGATAAGTAACCAGCACGCCGGACCGGATATTCCCGCCACTTATAATTCCGTTCGAAAAAACCTCTCGCCGCCGTACCAGGGCCAACAGGTCCCTTGATTTTTCGGAGGCCGAACACTACTGCCGGAAAGAGATGGCCGCGGTATTCACGAAAAAAATAGTTTGGGGCGCGAAAAAATATTGCTGGCAAGGAATTTGTGCTAAAATAAAACAAAGTTTTTGTTTATTAAAATCTGTATTTATCACATTACTTTAAGCGGAGCGGCGTGGTCACGAAATCGAGTTAATTCGTAATCCCGGTCCGTGGTCCGGGAATTCCGGGATAAATCGGGATCCCTGAGAGCCGGACAACGCCTACTGATCCGCTGCGGGAGGAGTGAAAATGGGCGACATAGAAAACTGGCAATACAGCCAGAAGCTCATCACCGCCGACCAGGCGGCCCAAATGGTGAAATCCGGGGATCTCGTCCATTACAGCGAATTCATCCTGTTCCCTGAAACGCTGGACGCGGCGCTGGCGAGAAGGCGCATCGAGCTCGAAAACGTCGAGGTCCGCAGTGTCTGCTTCACCCGTGTTCCGCAGGTCGTTAAGGTCGATCCGGAGCGACGGCATTTCATCATGAGCGACTACCACTTCGGCATGGCCTCGCGGCGCCTGCACGACGGGAACCTCTGCAACTACATTCCGATGACCTATCATATGGGTCCGCGGACCATTCGAAAATACATCGACATCGACGTTTTCTTTCTCGTTACGGGACCGATGGACCCCCGGGGCTTCTTCAATTTCGGGATCGGCAACTCGGTAACGGCCGCCGTATTGCAGAAGGCGAAAAAGATCATCATCGAGGTCAACAAGAACGTTCCCGTCTGCCAGGGCGGCAACCAGGAGTCCATCCATATATCCCGGATCGACCATATCGTGGAAAGCGCCAATACACCGCTTCTGGAGATTCCCCCCGCTAAACCGACCGAGACCGACAAACGGATTGCCGCCCACGTCATGAAGGAAATAAAGGACGGTTGCTGCCTGCAGCTGGGTATCGGCGGCCTTCCGAACGTTGTCGGCTCGATGATCGCCGAGTGCGATCTTAAAGACCTGGGCATACACACCGAAATGCTCGTCGACTCGTGCGTGGATCTCTATAACGCCGGAAAGATCACCGGCGCGCGCAAGAACATCGATACCTATAAGATGTGCTACACCTTCGCGATGGGAACCAACAAGCTGTACGCGTTTTTACATAACAATCCGGTGTGCGCCTCCTACCCGGTAAATTACATCAACGACCCCCGGGTGATCGCCCTCAACGACAACATGATCGCCATCAATAACGCGCTCGAAGTGGACCTGTACGGCCAGGTGTGCTCGGAGTCGGTGGGCGCCGCGCAGAAGTCGGGCACGGGGGGGCAGCTGGATTTCATCTTCGGCGCGTTCCGTTCGAAGGGCGGCAAGGGGCTCATCTGCCTCGCGTCCTCGTATACGGACAAGGAGGGCGGGATGCATTCGCGGATACGGCCGAACATCACACCGGGATCGGTCGTAACGGTGCCCCGCTCGCTCACGCATTACGTAGTGACCGAATACGGTACCGCCCAGTTGAAGGGCAAGTCGACCTGGCAGCGGGCGGAGGCGCTCATCGATATCGCCCACCCCGATTTCAGGGACGAGCTGATTAGAGAAGCGGACGCAATGAAGATCTGGTTGCGGAGCAACAAAAAGGGAGCTTGAAAAAACACCAGGGAGCATCGGCGATGGGAGAATTCGAAGGCAATCTGTATAAAAGCAAGCTGATATCGGCCGAGAGGGCCGCGGAGCTGGTGAAGTCGGGCGATGTGGTCCATTACAGCGAATTCGTGCTGTTCCCGGAGACGCTTGACGCGGCGCTGGCCCGGCGGGTCGGTGATCTTCACGATGTAACCATCCGGAGCACGTGTTTCATGCGCGTACCGGAGGTGGTCAAGGCGGATCCGGCGCGCGAGCATTTTGTTATGGAAGACTATCACTTCGGGACGTTCTCGCGCCGGCTTCATGACCGGAATATGTGCAATTACATTCCCATCACGTACCATCTCGGGCCGAGAACGCTGAAGAAGTACGTGGATGTGGACGTCTATTTTCTCTCGGCTGGCGCCATGGACGCCAGGGGATATTTCAACTTCGGCCTTTCAAATTCGGTGAGTTCGGCCGTCATTTCCAAGGCGAAGAAGATCATAGTCGAGGTCAACGATAAAATTCCCTACTGCCTCGGGGGCAACCAGGAATCGCTTCACATCTCGCGTGTCGATTATATCGTGGAAAGCGAGGGGAAACCCCTCATGGAAATCCCTCCGGCAAAGCCGACGGAAATCGACCGAAAGATATCACAGCACGTTCTCGCGGAGATAGAGGATGGATGCTGTCTACAGCTCGGGATCGGCGGGCTCCCGAACGTAGTGGGCGCAATGATCGCCGAGAGCGACCTCAAAGACCTCGGCGTTCACACCGAGATGCTGGTGGACTCGTACGTGGACCTGTATAACTCGAGAAAGATCACCGGGGCCAGAAAGACGCTGGATGCCTACAAGATGAGCTATACGTTCGCCATGGGAACCAACAAGGTCTACGAGTTTCTTCATAACAATCCGACCTGCGCATCGTACCCGGTGAACTATATCAACGATCCGCGCATCATGGCGATGAACGACAGGGTGATCGCGATCAATAACGCGATGGAGGTCGATCTGTACGGGCAGGCGTGTTCGGAATCGGTCGGCCCGGCCCAGAAGTCGGGCACCGGCGGGCAGCTGGATTTCATCTTCGGAGCATTCGGTTCCCACGGCGGCAAGGGGCTCATCTGCCTCAGCTCAACACGCACCGAAAAGGACGGTACCGTCCACACGCGGATACGCCCGTCGATCACCCCGGGCTCCATCGTTACGGTGCCGAGGTCAATCATACATTACGTGGTTACCGAGTACGGCACCGCCCAGTTGAAGGGTAAATCGACCTGGCAGCGTGCGGAGGCGCTCATCAACATCGCCCATCCTGACTTTCGCGATGAACTGATACGTGAGGCCGAGGCAATGAAGATATGGCTCCGTGCCAACAGGACCGCATGATACAGTAAGCGGGACGCTTTTTCCTCATCCATAAAGAACGCACGCTCCGGCAGGTACAATTGACCGAATCGCAGTGAAACTGCAGTACAATCGAATTTTCGCGCGCGAATCCCACAATACTCGAAATTTAACAAAAAAATACCTTATTTTTAAATTATCGTCGCCATTTTTTCGGGGGCGGTTTATATATCCAGAACGTTCATCAAAGTCTTGAGGCGAAAGAATTCCGGTCCGGTATCGGGGCCTCCCGGGAAATGAACACTGCGCCAAACGACCGTACCGCAGCATACAGAATCGGTGATGACAGAAAAACGCGACAGAAACGTTACTATCCCTTTCGGTATGCTCTGGGACATCGTCAACGAGGCCCGGGATTTCATCTCCGTGGCGAGCGGGGACGGCAGGGTGCTTTTCCTTAACGAGGCGGGCAGGAAGATGGTCGGAATCGATGTGGAAGCGGATATCTCGGGAATTCCCATACGGCAGGTCTATCCGGATCGAATCTGGGAACTTCTTCAAAACGAAGCGCTTCCCGCCGCGAGGAAGCATGGAAGCTGGATCGGAGAGACCGTTATCCTGCGAAAGGGAGGAACGGAGATTCCGGTCTCACAGATCATACGGGCGCACACAAAAGAAGGCGGGATTACAGAGTACTACTCCACGATTATACGCGATATCTCCAAAAGAAAGACTATCGAAAGGGCCCTGCAGTCATCTGAAAAGAAGTTTTTCAGCGCGTTTCACTCCAGTCCCACAATGAAACTGATGATCAGGCTCGGTGATGAACGAATTATCGATATCAACGAGAGCTACCTGTCAACGATCGGATTCTCGCGCGATGATGTGGTGGACAGGACGATAGGAGAATCGACGGCCTGGGGGAGCGCGGATGAGCGCGCCGCTTTTTTAGAAATGATCCGCGCCGGCAGTCTCATCGATAACTTCGAATTTTCCTTTTCCACCCCCGGAGCACAACGGCGCACGGCCCTCTTTTCCGCGGAAACGGTGGAGGTCGACGACGAAAATGTGCTGCTGCTGGAAGCAATCGATATTACCGACAGAAAGAATGCCGAAGACGCGTTTAAGCGATCTGAAAACAAGTTCATAAAGGTTTATCAGTCGAGTCCGGAGGCGATAACCATAAGCCGACTGAGCGACGGAACATATATCGAGGTAAACGAGAGCGCGCTTGAGCTCTCACGATACAAGCGGGAAGAGGTGATCGGCCGTACTCCGGTAGATCTTCAGGTATTTGCGCGCTACCGGGATTACCTCCGTATACTGACCATGCTGCGGCGCAACCGGCTGGTGAAAAAACTGGAGTTCGATTTCAGGACGAAATACGGGGATATCAGAAACGGGATTGTTTCGGCGGAAATTATCGATTTCGGCGGGGAGCCGTGCGTAATAACATCAGTCGTCGATATTACGGATAGAAAGAGGGCAGAGCGCGCGCTTGACCGTCAGAGGGAACGTCTGGCGGTGACGCTTCGAAGCATTGGCGACGGGGTGATAACCACGAACATGTACGGAGAGGTCGCCCTCGTCAACAAGGTTGCCGAGGAATTAACGGGATGGACGCAGGAGGAAGCGTATGGTAAGCCCCTCCAGGAGGTATTTTCAATCGTCAACGAGAGAACGAGGGTTTCCTGTGAAAACCCGGTGGAGATGGTCCTGGAATCAGGCGGAACGGTGGAGCTCGCAAATCATACCGCACTGATTGCGCGGGACGGTACCGAACGCATAATCGCCGACAGCGGCGCGCCGATACGGGATAAAGAAGGTACCATAATCGGAGTCGTGCTTGTCTTCAGGGATATTACCGATAAGCAGCGCATGGAAGCCGAAATTCAGAAAATGCAGCAGATAGAGTCACTCGGAGTGCTTGCGGGCGGCATAGCGCATGATTTCAATAATATCCTGACCTCGATTCTGGGAAACATCAACCTTGGACGGCTGTATACCAGACCGGGGGAAAAGCTTCATGAAATACTGGTCGATGCGGAAAAATCGGTGCTGCGGGCGCGCGACCTCACCCGGCAGCTACTCACCCTCTCGAAGGGAGGGAAGCCGCTTAAACGGTCAGGTTCAATCGAAAACCTCCTTCGCGATACGGCCATATTCGCGCTCCGCGGCTCGAATATCATTCCGGAATTTGATTTTGAAGAAGCTCTATGGCAGTCAGAATTCGACGAAGCCCAGATGGGCCAGGTGTTCAACAATCTCGTGTTAAACGCGCGGCAGGCGATGCATAAAGGCGGCGTTATTAAAATATCGGCCTCCAATATGGAGGGCGGCTCGGTCATGGTTCCCCCGGTGGGTGACGGCAGATTTGTACGCATAACGGTTGCGGATTCAGGGGAGGGTATCCCGGAAGGCCATTTGCCGCATATTTACGACCCTTATTTCACCACCAAAAAAAACGGGACGGGCCTCGGGCTTACGACGACCTTCTCAATCATCCGAAACCATGACGGATATATACATGCCGAATCGACCCCGGGAGTGGGCACCGTTTTCAGCGTCTATATGCCGGCGGTCTCGGTAAACCCTCAAAATAAAGCTCGTCAGGATGCGGGTTTCATCACCGGCCGGGGAAAAATACTCTTTATGGACGACGAGGAGCTGGTCCGCACTATAGCGTCAAAGTTGCTGCGCCACCTCGGATACGATGTAACCTGCGTGCCGAACGGGGAGGATGCCATCACGGAATTCGCTCGCGCCCTCGAGGACGGAGGGGAGTTTGATGCCGTAATCCTTGACCTTACCGTGCCAGGCGGTATGGGTGGAACGGAAACTATCGGGAAAATCCGCGACCTGGCGCCCGGTGTACGTGCCATAGTGTCAAGCGGTTATTCAAATGATCCCGTTATGGCGGAGTATAAAAATTACGGATTTGATGAAGTCGCGGTCAAGCCGTATAAAATAGAGGAATTGAGCGAGGTGCTGTACCGGGTGCTTAAGGGTTGACGCATGCACGAGAAGCGTACCCGTCATTTCAGAATCGCACATCGTGCATTATCGAACGAAAATAAAATGGAGGGCCCCATGAAAATAAGAACGGGTTTATTCGTCGCAGCAATAGCCTCGATTATCGTCGTGACCGCCGTGCCTGGATTTGCCGACAGGACAGGGATTGCAATCGAAGCCCCCGATACGGCCAAAAAAGGCCAGTCGGTCGTAATAAGAGTCAACGTTACCCACAAGGGCAATAACTTCATCCATCATACCAACTGGGTGTACCTAAAAGCTGACGGAAAGGAAATAGCACGATGGGAGTTTTCTTCCGGAAAGCTCCCCGAAGGAGAGGTATTCTCGCGAGATGTCAGCCTTACGGTAACGGCTCCCGTTGAGATCACCGCGGAAGGCAACTGCAACATCCATGGGAGTCGGGGAGCGGTCACAAAAAAGATAGACGTACGCTAAGCGGCAGGGGGGCACATCATGAATATCGGCGGAGTTTCAATAATTCTGATTCTCGGGCTGGTGAACATGGCACTGCTTGTATTTCAGCTGCTTTCAGGGCTGAGGGTCCTCAGGGTACCGATCGTCATCCACCGTCGAGCGGGAATACTCCTTGTGGTCATTGCGATTCTGCACGCCAGCCTCGCGTTCATGGCGCGATAGCGGGAACTCGGGAAAAAATCTCGTAAAAGGGCGCTTTTTTATTGACAGGAGTACGCACGGAGCTATTAATTAGGAATCCTAAACAATAAGCCCGTACAGGGAAGGCGGAGGTATACGTGAAGCGCCAGATTATCAGTATAAACGAGGAGAGGTGCAACGGTTGCGGCCTGTGCGTACCCGGGTGTCCCGAAGGAGCGCTGCAGATCATCGAAGGGAAGGCGCGTCTGGTGAACGACCTTTTCTGCGACGGGCTCGGAGCCTGCATAGGAGAATGCCCCGAGGGAGCGATAACGATTCTCGAGCGTGAAGCGGAGCCGTATGACGAACGCCTTGTGATGGAGAACATCATCAGGCAGGGGCCGTCGGTGATTTCCGCGCATATCAGACATCTTCGCGATCATAATGAGACCGGGTATCTGAACGAGGCCCTCGACCTTCTCCGTGAAAAGGGACTCCAGGTGCCGGTAGAGGTATCGCACGCCCGGCAGGAGCTTAGTCCTGGCTGTCCGGGTTCGCGTGTCGTGGATATGCGTGGTCATAAAAGCGCATCACGGCACGAAGCTACCACACACAAAGATTCCGAGCTTCGTCAATGGCCGGTGCAGCTCCATCTGGTCAATCCACACGCTCCTTTTCTTAAAAATGCCGATCTGCTGGTCGCCGCCGATTGCGTGCCCTTCGCATATCCGGCCTTTCACGAGGACCTGTTGCGCGATAAAATCCTTGTGATATTCTGTCCGAAACTGGATGCGGGAATCGACCAGTATGTTGAGAAGCTCACTGAAATTTTCGTACACCAGGATATCAAATCGGTGACAGTCGCCCATATGGAGGTTCCATGCTGTTTCGGCGCAGGCAGGATTGTCGAAACGGCAATGGGGAAGGCGGGTAAGAGAATCATGGTGAATGATTATACCATCGGTATAACGGGTGCTCTGACCTGCGAGGATTCACACGGAAGGGTGCTGCCATGACGGCGCACTGTCCCGGTTCCCGTTCGCTCAGGACACCGGAGATTCGCGTATTGCAGTGTGTCCGGTGCGGCGGACGGGTAGAAGTATTCTCCGACGAGCGGGAATCACGTTGCCTCAATTGCGGGAACGTGACATACGGCATTCCGAACCATTGCACCCTCTGGTGTGCCGGCGCGGATATTTGCCCGGGGCACACAAAGACGGCAAAGACGTAACCAGGTTAATGATTAGGGCAGGATTGATTAAAATGGAACGTTTGGACAAAGGCATTGATGAAAGAATCGTCGCGGCGTTTGAAAAAGTTTCACAGGTTTCGCGCATTTTATTATGGGAAGCGGCGAGCGCGGAGAAACTGAGTCCCATCCAGCTGCAATTCCTGCTTCATATCGCCGGCTCACCGGAGGAGCTCAGGCGCGTGGGAGCGATAGCGAAGGAATTCGACCTCACTCCCGCAACGGTGAGCGACGCGGTAAGCTCGCTCGAATCAAAAGGGCTGATAGACAAGGAATCCAGTGCCGAAGACAGGAGATCGGTAGTACTTTCCCTGACCCGGGAGGGCAGGAAAACCGTTCAGGCGGTTGGAAAGTGGAAGGATACGATGATACAGGCGGTTGGCTCCTTCCCGGATGAACAAAAGAATGTAGTAATGGGATTTCTTTCGGGCTTCATTTCATCGCTTTTTGATCGGGGAGTATTGAGCAGCGCACGAATGTGTATGGCCTGCGGCAATATGAGGGTTGTGGATGATGCCCGCGGGATGCGGTATGAATGCGGAATAACCGGCAGGCGGTTCGATGCTGCCGGGGTGATGATGGGCTGTGCGGACCATTCCCCGCGGGGCTGAGTGTCCGGGTACCGGTTCATGGATGGTTTTAAAGCGATTTCGAGCCACGGAGAATGCATTCGGCATACCGGTGGCGATAATGTTTTGAAAAGTAGATTACAGGGAGAAGGTGAAAACGATGAGTGACAACGAATATACAAAAGAGGGATTGAAAATTGCGGAACTTGTAGAGGTACAGGGAAAATCCGTGGTCAGTAAAACGATCATCAACAGGCCAACGGGTACGGTCACGCTATTCGGTTTTGACAGGGGTGAAAAACTGAGTGAACACACGGCGCCGTTCGACGCCATGGTTTCGATAATTGAGGGGGAAATGAACATTTTCATAGAGGGCAAAGCTTTCAGGCTCTCGGCGGGTGAAATGATCATTATGCCCGCCAACAGGCCCCATGCACTGGAGGCGCTTTCTCCGTGCAAGATGATGCTCGTGATGATAAAATAAACCTTCGCCTTCACTAGCCTTCGGGTCAGGAAGCGGGAAGGTTTTAGAGCACGGAGCGCTTCCGTCCGGAGCGCGTTCCATTTATTTTGATTTGATCACGATACTATTGCAATCAGTATAAATAGTAATGTGCAGTATGTATAAAACATTTTCGACAAGGAAATTTGAAAAACCATTGAACTTATCGTTTTTACCTGATTAGTATAAAAGCATGAGGGGTTTGATTGACATATTGAAGGAGAAAGCCAGGGAGATTCTCGCGGACAAACGCAAGAGCCGGATAGCGGCTATCGCGCTTGTTCTCGTCCTGGGTCTTGCGGCGGCGCTTCCGGGCTACATGAAGAAAACTTCAACCACCGAGTACTGCGCCAGTTGCCACGTGATGCTCCCGCACTACGATGACTGGTTTTATGGCGGCAGGCATACACAGATCAGCTGTGTGGACTGCCACCTTCCCAACGACAATTTCGTCAATCACTATGTCTGGAAAGGCCTCGACGGTATAAAGGACGTCGTTTATTTTTATACCGGTCTTGTACCGGAGCCCATTCATTCCTCGCGCCACGCCAGGAAAACGATTCAGAATAATTGCGTACGATGCCACGAGGGACTGGTGTCGGCGATAAGCGTCGACACCATGAATTGCTGGGACTGCCATCGGAAACAGTTTCACAACAGGATAAATGAATTTTAAAGGAAAAGGGATTGGCGACATGATGAAAAACAAGCTGCTGGTGTACGCGCTTGCGGTATCAGCCGTGTGCCTCTTTTCATTCTTCGTTTTTTTCGACGGCTGCGCGCCGGAAAAAGCCGAGCTGTTCAAGACCGCGCGGATTGCCGACGAGGAGTTCGACGCGGCCAAATGGGGCGAGGTCTATCCGCTCCAGTACGAATCGTGGCTGAAGACGAAGGAGCAGCGGCCGAAGGACAAGAGCTTTTACAAGCGGGGATGGGACACCGACAAAACCATATGGGACAAGCTCTCGGAATTTCCCTTCATGGCGCTCCTATTCAACGGATGGGGATTCGGCATCGAATACAACGAGCCGCGCGGGCATTATTACATGATGATCGATCAGCGCGAAATAGACCAGTCGCGCACCAGGGCCGGCGGCGCGTGCCTGACCTGCAAATCGCCCTACGCCGGCAAGCTGGTCAGGGAAATGGGCCGGGATATCTTCAAGATGCCCTACGCGGATGCCGTCAACAGGATTCCAGAGGAACACAGGGATCTTGGCGTAACCTGCATCGACTGTCACGATAACAGGACCATGGACCTCAGGGTATCGCGATGGACGCTCGCCGAGGGTTTGAAAACGATCGGCAAGGACAAGCTCAGCCGCCAGGAGATGCGCATGGCGGTCTGCGCCCACTGCCACGTGACCTATTTCATACCAAAAGACGAGAAGATGCAGTCGACAAACGTGGTTTTCCCCTGGAAGGGAAGCACCTGGGGCAATATCAGCATCGAGAACATCATCAGGGTGCTGCTTTCAAGTCCGGCGAACAAGGAATGGAAACAGGCGGTTACGGGATTCAAGATGGCCTTTATCCGGCACCCGGAGTTCGAGTTTTTCACCAACCAGAGTCCGCACTTCAAGGCGGGGCTGGCGTGCGCGGACTGCCATATGCCGTATAAAAGGGTCGGCTCGTTCAAAATCTCCGACCACAACATCATGAGCCCGCTCAAGGACGATCTGCGCTCCTGCTCCAACTGCCATCCTCAGTCGGCCGATCGCCTGAGGTCGAGGATTAAGACCATACAGGACCGAACGGTATCGCTGCTCATTCGCTCGGGATACGCCACGGCGACGGTGGCGAAATTGTTCGAGCTCATCCATAACCGGCAGGCCCAGGGAAAAACCGTAGACGCCGCCCTGTACGGGAAAGCCAAATCGTTCTATGAAGAGGCGATATATCGAGGAATCTTCATCGGTGCAGAAAACTCGATGGGTTTTCACAACCCGGACGAGGCGGGGAGGATTCTCGGCGATTCGATCGCCTATGCGTCAAAGGCCGAGGCCCTCCTCCGGCAGGCGCTGACGCAGGCGGGCATACAGATTCCCGAGTCGGTCAATCTGGAGCTTGCGCGCTATCTCAACGGGCGCGGCTCACGCAGGCTTAACTTCAAGCCCGGGCACGAATTCAAGGACCCGTACGGGACGCAGGACAGACTGCTTCCGCGTGGAGCGCGGGGCATCTGAGAGGATGGCGCCCGTGTAACGGCGAGAATTCTTCGGGTATGATGGTATGATCGCCGCGCATCCTCAGGCTGCGCGGCGATTTTATCGGGTGACGGGAGAAATCGCACATGACATTTACGGCCGCGCCGATATATACACGCGCGATATACGGCGATTCGGAAAGTACGGACATAAACCAGGCCTCTTCGGGGAGAAGCCCCCGCAATGATCGTGCTTCGGCAACCGGAACAATAATGCTGTTGAAATATTTGCGATCCTTCATGCACATGGTATACTCGGTAGAGTGGGACCGGCCGGCGCACGAACCGGTCCAGGCGCGGAGAGAGACACCCCAGCAGGCGTTCAAAGAGATCGTCAATGAACAAGAAACCGGTTGAAGTCAATGTTGCCGAGCTCGAGGATATCCTCGACCGTTATCTCGATTCGGGGGACAGGGTCAATTACGCCCTGAAGATTGTGGGCCATCCCGGAGTCGGGAAATCCGCGATTGTCAGGCAGGCGGCAAAGCGGAAGAACCGGCTCTTCATCGACACACGGCTCGCCTTCAAGGAGAACGTCGATCTGGGCGGTTACCCGGTGCCCGACGCCGCCGAGGGACGGATGATCTACTACAGGCCGCGGTTCATACCGCCGGCCGAGGTGCCGGAAGGCCGCGACGGCATCGTCTGGTTCCTCGACGAGTCCAACCGGGCCCATCCCACGGTGATACAGACGCTGTTTCAGATCATTACCGACCGGCGCTGCGGAGAGCACGATCTGCCCGCGGAGACCTGCATAATACTCGCCGGGAACCTCGGTGACGAGGACAATACCACCATCACCGATTTCGACGATTCAGCGCTGGATGGCAGGCTCGTCATCGTCCAGCTCAAGCCGACCGCGGCCGACTGGATTCGCTGGGCCCACCGTGAAGGCATACATCCCTCGGTGCTCCGGTACATCACCATCTACCCGGAAAAGCTGTGGGACGAGCGTACCATCAATCCCAATCCGCGCGGCTGGCACCAGGTTTCCCAGGCCATCCGCGTTTCATATGGCCTGGAGTGCGAGGACGAGCTGCGGCGTTTTCTCGAGGAGAACGCCGGAACGACGCTTGAAAAGATGATCGTGTCGCTCGTCGGGCTCGTCGCGGGGAGCGATTTCACGTCCCAGCTTATACGGCCGCGAAGGATTACCACCGCCGATGTCCTCAAGGGAGACGGTGAGAAACTGGACGGAATGCGCGAAGGCCGGATACCCTCCGAGGATATTCTCTGGGCCGTATCGGGGGCTCTTTCGCATTTAAGGGACAAGAACATGCTTCTTAAAGGCGAGTTCATCGGTGAGGATCTGGAGGAGCTTGCGCACACGCTGCTTTTCGTCGGCCATTCGCGCGCCGACAGGAGGATATCATTTTTCTATACGCTGCTGCGGCAGTGCGGCCTCTTCAGCCTGGTTCCGCGCGCGCTTTCCCTTGTGGGTGACGGGGACCGGTCGGTAATTCGTGCGGCCTTCGCCGGCATGCTGGAGGACGCCTGATGCCGGCAGGCGCGTCCGTACTCTCGGATCGGATGAGCGACACGCTCGAGCTCCTGTGGGGGCGCAGCCGTTTCGTTTCATACTTCTACCAGGCGGTCGACGTTATCGAAAGCCGCGCCCTTCTGACCATCGCGCTCGACCATTCCGGGGCCGGTACGGTCCTCTATTATAACCGGGAGTTCGTCGACCGATCCAATGTGGAAGACCTCATCGGCCTGCTTGTCCACGAGCTCCTGCACCTAGTCCACAATCACCGTCATCGCGCCCGGCCGGGAAACGACCCGGGCCTTCAGAATCTCGCGCAGGACATGGTGATCAACGGCTATATACGCTCCCGCGAGCGGAGTTTTTTCTCGAGGACGGGCGGCGATTCCCCGCCGCGCCTGATGATCCCGGATGCTCTTCCGGGGGTGCCGGCGCGCTTTACCGCGGAGACAGGTGTCACCGATCCCGCCTGGGAGGATGTGTACCGATGGCTTGTGGACCGTCCGGAGGAGAAGCTGGCGGACATTCCCGTCCGCGCCGTGGAGACCGGCGATGATTTCGGCGACCGCTCGGTTAGCGACGAGCGTTATCATCCCGGGAAAGCCGCTGAACGGGACACGGACCGGGAGGATATCGCGAATGTAGATCATGATGATTCTATGGAGGGAATCGTCTTCAGGGACGATGACGGAAATGTTCTCCCGACCGGCATGCACCGCTACCGGGACGAGGAGCGCAAGCGGAGCATGGACGCGCTTATGGAGCGCGTCTTCAGCCTGGCCCGTCAGGACGCTGTATGCAGGCGCGAGCGCGCGTTCGGGGAGATCGAGGTACTCGTACGCTCCCTGCGCGACGTCGATATCTCGGCGTGGCGCTCGCTCGTTAAGAGCTACATCGATTACGCGTCGCATACCAGCGAGTGGAAGTATTCTTACAGCCGGTTCAACAGGCGCTATTTCGCCGGCGGCATCTACGCGCCGGGCCGGGTCTTCGTCCAGAAACAGACGATCACCGTCGTCGTCGACGTTTCGGGATCCATGGTGGTTAAACCGGCGGACCTCGAGGCGGCCTTCGGCGTCATCGAGGAACTGCTCGGAAAGTACACGGTGAATCTCGTGTGCGTGGATGAGGGGGTGTACGTGCCCCGGAAGGAAGGGGACCGTTTCGTTCCGTCGGACGATCTCGCAAAACCCTACCGGTACCGCCGGGGTGATTGGAAATACCTTAAAACGCAGAGCAGCGGCACCACCTTCTTCGCGTCGCTTTTCAACGAATTCATGAACGGGCACGGGGAAATGCTGGTGGTGATCACCGACGGTTACATCTACGACCTGCACGAGCTTAAAAAATATTCGCCGACGCTGTGGGTCATTTCTTCGGGGCGAGGCGAACCGTTCGTCCCGCCGTTCGGAAAATCGGTGACTATTCGGCTATGAGCGATACGGGCGCGAAAATGATAAACGAGGATTTTTATACATCATCGCCCTCGGCCGAAATAATCCGTGCCGGCAGGACGGGGGCCGGATTCGATTACGCACGCGGATTCGATGAGTTGATTCGCAGAAAAGAAGCGAGGTACGTCTATCTCGCCGGAACCTACTGGAAACGCTTCGACTTCGACGCGGGTTTTATCGGACTGTGCGCACTCGGCGACGCCGAATACCTTTACCGCGCGGGCTGGTACTGGAAAGAGTTCGACCGCGCCGCCGGACTCGAAAAGCTGATCGAGCTCGGAAACCCGCGCTACCTGTTCTACTCCGGCCTCGACTGGAAGGGCTTCGACTACGGCAGGGCCTTCGACGCACTGGTCGCGCTGGGCGATGTCGAGTACCTCTTCTACGCCGGCGCCCACTGGAAGGAGTTTAACTACGATCGCGGCTTCGACGAGCTTATAAAGACCGATCGCCTCGAGTTCGTCTACAAGGCGGGCTGTCTCTGGAAGCGCTTCGATTTTTTGCGCGCCTGGAAGCGGCTGGAATATTTCGTGGAGGACGGCGAAGAGTGGAGGGGCCGGGCATTCGACCACGAGCGCTGGCGCTTCGCCCTCAGGATGATCTGGCATGATCTGTGGGAGCGTGAAGTGTCCGCGGATTGATCGCATAGATCTCCACGTAATCATCGATTCCCGGCCAGCTCCACAGCTTGTGCCGCGCCAGAAGCGTATACGACTTTTTCATCTCATGAAATGCAGGGTCGCCCGAGGATGCGGCGTCTCCGATATAAATGAAACGCGCGCCGCCCGCAGCATGATGGTGCCGCAGGGCGCTTGAGGCCATGGGGTCGTCGAGGAGCGGCCAGCAGAGCAGTAGCGTTCTGCCGGGATGCATCGCGGCGCAGCGATCGTCGCCGTTCTGCACCGGATACCATTCCGAATCGAACCAGTGGTTCATCTGCTCCCATCCGCCATGCGGCCAGGGGAGCTCGTCGTCGGGCGGCAGGCGGTCGTACGCAACCACGTCCGCGCCGAGCTGGGCGAGACAGCGTGCCCAGTAGCCGTTGCCCGCGCCTATCTCGACCAGCGGGGAATGGAACGCGATCATCTCGAGTATGCCGATGGTCGGCACGGAAAAGGCGTAGCGGGCGGTGAGCTCGGTGCGGTGATTGAGGAGATCGCGCGCGTCGCCGCCGGACTTCTTCAGGCGCTCCACGAGAACGCGCAGTTCCCCGAGATACGGATTGTCGATGCGCCGGTCGGCCCTCGGAAAGCGATAGGACATGATATCGAGCATGGTGTGAAGAAACGTACTCGACCGCATCGCGCACCGCAATTATTTTTTCAGAATGACTGACACGTCGCTACTGGGTATTGCTGTATTTATCGACCTTCGCGTTTCTTTACCGGATATCGCTGTTTACATTGACCATCCAATTCCCGAATATGGCATTGGTATCATCCAGAATGCCGAAAAAGTCGGCGGTGATGATCGTGCCGGTGATGCGGATATTGCCGGTATCGTTGATCGTAGAGACGGGTCTAAGACCCATCTCTACGGGATTACGGGGGATCATCGGATTATGGTAGTATATCACCATTTCATTTTTTCGGATTATCAATTATACACGCCCTGACGCGGGCCAATTCGTCGTCATCGAGGATGATCCGTTCGTAGAAACGGGTCTGCCACAACGTGGCCCCGGGCGTGCCGCGTCGTTCGTTCACACGCCGTCGATGATATCACCGAACAAAAACAGGCAGTGCCGCGCGCATATCGTGACGAAATAGACGCCGTCACGGCGTAATCGTGAGTCCGCAAGCGCGCTGATTCCATCCGTTATTTGTATTTATACAAGGTCATCCGCGGGTCACCCGCCCCCGAACGGCGAACGATAGCGTGCCGTGTCCCAGGGGCCGGGCTCACGCCGTGCGGGGGCCGGGACCTTCACTCCGGGCAGGGGACGGATCGATTTCACCGTGAGGCTCGTGGCCCCCTGGTCCTCTTCGACGGTCCCCTCGATCACATACGGGCGAAGCTCGTCCAGCACGCGCGAATACGCGCGGTACTCGTCCGGGAACAGGACCGTTTCGTAGATGGCCGTTTCGTCCTCGAAGCTCACGAACTCCATCGCGTCCCCGCGCGCGGTCAGGATCTCCTTCCTCGTAACGGGCCAGCCCGCAAGCCGTACCCGCTTTCCGACCAGGCCGGGAAGATCGCGCCCCATCGCGCGGGAGAGCCCGGTGAGCGCATCCCTCCACAGCTCGAGCGGATGGTGGCCGCACAGGAAGCCAAGACGCCTGAACTCAACGTGGAGGTCCTCCATGGAGAGGGCCGCGCGGCGGCACAGGGTACGGCGGGGCGCCTCCGGCGCGAACAGGGCCGGGGTATCCCCGGGAGAACGCGCGTCCCCGCGTTCGGCCAGAAGCCGAAGGAGCGTCCGGAGCTGGATACCGCGGCGCTCTCCGCAGAACAGTCCGTCGAAGGCCCCCGCGCCGGCGAGCGCTACGATGTCGCCTTCGCCCGGCGCGACGCGCGCGACGAAATCTTCCGGCGAGCCGAACGGGCCGGTCCGTTCGCGCGTTTCGAGAACCGCGCAAAGCGTCGGGGACGAGAGCCCGGCAACCGCCATGAGGCCCACGCGGATTTCGCGTCCGCGCCCGCGGTAGCGCAGGGAGCTCTCGTTCACGTCGGGGGCGAGGACGGAGAGCCCCATCCTGCGCGCCTCGCTTATGTAGGCGCCGCTGGAGTAGTAGCCGCCGCCGTTCGAGATCACCGCGGCCATGAATTCCGCGGGGTGATGGGCCTTCAGGTACGCCGACTGGAACGAGACCATGGCGTACGAGGCCGAGTGGGCCTTGCAGAAGGAGTAGCCGCCGAAGGAGCGGATCATCGACCAGATCTCGTCGATGACGGCGGCCTCCACGCCGCCCTGAAGCGCCCCCTCGTAGAAGCGCTCACGGTACGCGGCGAGCCGCTCCTCGCGGTTCTTTTTGGTGAGGATTTTGCGAAGGCCGTCGGCATCCGCGTCGGAAAAGCCCGCAAGGGCCACGGCGACCTTCGAGACGTCCTCCTGGTAGCACATGATACCGTAGGTCTCGGCGAGGATGCGGTCCAGGCGCGGATGGAGCGGCGCGTATTCCTTTCCCTTGAGCCGTCTGACGTACTCGGCGATGAAACGGTTCGCCGCGGGCCGTATGATCGAGGAATGAATGACCAGGTGCTCGAAATCACCGCGCCCCGTCTTTTTCTGCAGCTGTCTCATGGCGGGCGACTCCACGTAGAAGACGCCGATGCTGTCGCCGCGCGCCAGGAGCCGCTGCGTTTGGGCGTCGGTCAGCGGCTCCCAGGTGAAGGGATCGATGTCGACGCCGTTTTCACGCAGGTTCAGAAGCGCGTCGCGCACCACCGCAAGCGAGCGGTTGCCGAGCAGGTCGATTTTAACCAGGCCGGCCTTCTCGGTGCCGTCCTTGTCCCAGGCGAGCAAGGTGGAGCCGTCGTTCGCCGTTTCAACCGGGGCCAACTCGTCGACCGGCCCGGGAGTCAGGACGATGCCGCCCACGTGGACGCTCAGGTGGCGCGGGAGGCCCGTGATACGGCGGGCGACGCGCATGATCTCGTCCCAGGTCCGCCCGTCGCACGGGGCGGCGCCGGAGACGCGCGGCGCGGTGAGACGCCGCCCGACGGCGCCAATCTCCTCCGCGGGGATGCCGTATGCCCGGGCGGTCTCGCGCAGGGCCGAACGAGCCTGGAAATGCACCATGGTGCTGACGCGCGCGGCATGTCCGGAGCCGTACTCGCGGAAGACCGATTCGATCAGCGCGTCGCGCTCGTCCCAGGCGAAATCGACGTCGATGTCGGGCGGGTCGCGCCGCTCGGGATTGAGGAAGCGCTCGAAATAGAGGTGGTGGCGCAGCGGGTCGACGTTGGTGATGCCGAGGCTGTAGGCGACGATGCTCGCGGCGGCGCTTCCGCGCCCGCAGGTGAGCGAGGAGCGCGCGACGATCCCGGCCACGGACAGGAAGTAGGACGAGAAGCCCTTGCCCTCGATGATCGAGAGTTCGTATTCGAGGCGTTCCATCACGCTCTCGGAGAGCTCGCCATAGCGTCGCTCGGCCCCCCGGAGGGCGGCGCAACGCAGGGCCTCGCCGGGGACAAGGCCGCCGGCGGGAGCGGGAGGGAAGACGAACCCCTCGAAGCTTCCGTCGAATGAACACATGCCGGCGATTTTTTCGGTGCTGGCGATTGCATCGGGAATGCCGCCGAAGATGCGATCGGCATCCTCCGGACCGAAAAGCGATGAGCCGGGAGGCGCGCAGTCCTCGTCCCTCATAGAGGAAAGGGGGCCGCGCGCGGCGATGGCGCGCAGCACGCGGTGGACGTGATGATCGTCTTCCGAAAGGAAGGAGACGTCGCCGCAGGCGGCAAGCGGGATGCCGAGCCGGCGTGCCTCACGCTCCGCGCGCCGGGAATGCGGCGTGACCATGGCATAGAGCGCTTCGACGCGGCCGTTCAGGCCCGCGAGGAGCGCCGGCGTGTCGGAGATCACCACGAGCCCGTCGGAACACTCCGCGAGCGCCGCGGAGAGGCCGAAGCCCGCCTCGCGCATGCGCGCGCTCGTAAGGCGCGTGAGGCGCGAAAATCCCCGCCGGTCGCGCGCCAGGACGAGCGCCCGGGCGTCGTCCGTCCGGAACTCGACGCCGATGACGGGGCGCACGCCGCGCCGTGAACACGCCTCAGTGAAATCGTGCATGCCGTAGAGGTTGTTGATGTCGGTGAGCGCGAGCGCCCCGTATCCCCGCGCCGCCGCGGCGTCGACCATCTCGTCCACCGGGCGCACGCCGTACAGGAGCGAATAGCACGAGTGCGTCTGCAGATGGGTGAACACGGCCGCTCCTCAGGTACGGGCGCGCATCGCCGAGGCGGCGCGCACGGCCTCGCGCCCGAACCGCCGGCGGATGGAATCGATCGCGCCCTGGAGCGCCTCGCCTTTCAGGGTCCCGGGCGGGCTGAAGAGCTCGGCCTGGCGCGCCTCGGGCCTGAGCTGCGAAAGGACGACGGAAACGCGCCGCACGCGGACCCGGCGCGTCATTCCGCGGTGAAGCGCCGCGCGGGCCGCCTCGAAGAGCTCCGCGTCGCGCCACGAGGGCGCGGGAAGCGACGAGGCCCCCTGTGCGCGGAGACGGTCGCTGTAGGAGAGGGCCACCTCGACCCTGCGCGCGGCGAGGCCGTCGGAGCGCAGCAGCACACCCGCGTCCTCGACGATGCCGCGCAGCGCCGCCTCGATCTCGGCCGTATCGTTGGTGTCGGTGTCGAACAGGCGGGAGGTCCGGATGCTCCGGCCGCCCGGCGGATGAGCGGAGGGCGCCGCCGTGTCGATGCCGCGCGCCCGGTCCCGGAGCAGCGCCCCGTGCCGTCCGAGGAAGGCAGCGGCGTCGGCGTCGGAAAGTCCGGCGAGCTCGCCGATCTCGCGGATGCCGAGGAGGCCGAGGCGCTCGAGGAGCTTCGCGCCGACCCCCGGTATCAGCGAAACCTCCTGGTGATGCAGAAAGCCCCGCTCGTCGCCCGGCGCGATCACCACGAAGCCGTCCGGCTTGACGACCCTGGTGCCGATCTTCGAGACGAGCCGGTTGACGGCGAGCCCGGCGACGGGACGAAGGCCCGAGCGCCGCACCGCCTCCTCGCGCAGTCGCGCCGCGCAGTCGACCGGGTGCCCGAAGAGCAGGCGCGTGCCGGTGATGTCGACGAAGAGATGCCCGCCCCCGGGGCTTTCCGGCAGCGGCGAGAAGCCCGCGGCGATTTCATACAGCTGTGCGCCCGCCCTTCGGTAGACCGCCTCGCGGACGGGAAGCACGCGCACGCCGGGAGACGCGCGCCGTATGTACCCCAGCGGCATGCCCCGCCGCAGCCCCTCGCGGAAGGCCGTGCGGGAGACCTCGACGGCGACGGCGCGCTCGGCCCCCTCCGGCGCGACGACGAACGGGCGCCCCCGGAGCGAGGGATCGAGGAGCTCCTCCACCGCCGCCATGAAGTGCGCAATGTTGAGATGGATCACCTGGCGTTCCATGCGTTTCCCCCGCGCGCTCAGTGCGCGTCGATTCCGTCGGCGGCGAAGAGCTGTTTGAGGAGCAGTGCGTTCGCCGGGGCCTGGCCGCGCCGGTGGTTGTTGAAATAGACGCGCACCTTCTCCGCGGACGCCATCATCCCCCTGATGCGGTCCATCCATCCCCGGAGCTCGCCGGCGCCGTAGAGGTAGTCGAAACGCGCCGCCGCGTCCGAGCCCCACCATGCCGCGTCGTTGCGCCCGTG
>JALOTJ010000060.1 GCA_025457965.1 Spirochaetota bacterium
GAAAACGGTGCCGATCATCCCGCTTTCATAGACGGGGTTGGTGCTGACCTGGATGATCTGTTTAGTCATGCCCTTCCGTCTTCTACTTTGTGGTCATTATGAAAACCCCGTCCCAGTCGGCGGGAGGAGGGTTTTCCGTGTACTTCTTCGATCTTTCCAGATACAACATCGATGGACCGTCGTTCGGATCGAACTGCAGGGCCTTCTCGAAGGCCCTGACGGCTTCGTCCCACTTGCGCTGCTTGTAGGCCGCAAGCCCGACATTATAATTATTCAGGACTTCCCGCTTTTCCCTGGTTATCATGCGTCCTCCCTCCGGGTTCCTTAAAAAACGCACCGGGCGACATTACGGCACGCGCCAGCCCGATAATGGTTGCAGGCTCAGTAATTTCTTTCAACCAAAAATTTCGAAAGGTCCAGAATAATATCCCTGCAGGGCGATGAAGGGAACGTGCCCATCAACTCAATGAGTTTACGGTTGTAGCCCATGGCCACCTCGAGCGAATACTCCATCGCCCCCGCCTCCCGTATCCGCCTCCTGACATACTCCCATCCCTCCGGGGTCGGGTTCTTCGCGTATTCCGTCAGCTTCGACCTTTCGCCCCCGTCCACGTTTTCCAGGAGGTGCAGGAAGGGAAGGGTCACCTTTCCTTCCAGGAAGTCGTTTCCCCCGTCCTTGCCGGTCATGGCGCTGTCGTCCATTACGTCCAGCGCATCATCAACGATCTGGAAGGCAAATCCCAGGTTGAGGCCGGCGTTATAGAGAATATCGCTCTCCTCTTCGGAGAAACCGCCTTTCACTCCCCCCATCTTCATGCAGGCCGCCATAAATCGCGCGGTTTTAAGCTCGATAATGGTGAAATAATGGTGTTTGTCGATGCGGTCTATCCCCGCGTATTCAAGCTGGTAGAGCTCGCCCTTCACCATATCGCTCGTGGCGGCCACCAGGACCGGGAACATGCTGCGCGCCCCCTCGCCAACCGCGACCCGCAGCGCCGTGGTGTACATGTAGTCCCCCACCAGCACGGCCACGCGGCTCCCCCATTTGCGGGATACCGTCGGTACGCCGCGACGGAGCAGGGACTGGTCGATGATATCGTCGTGAATGAGACTCGCGCAGTGGACAATTTCGGCAGCGGCCGCCAGATCGACCGCGTCGCCCGAGGGTTCGGCCTTCAGCCCGGAACAGAGAATCACCAGGGAGGCCCGGATCTTTTTCCCCCCTCCCTTGAAAAGGTACATCGCGCTCTCATCGATGAGCGGCACGCCCGTCGACAGCCTTTCCCTGATCTGATCATCTACCTTTTTTAGATAGGGTTCTATGGGTTCGAGAATCCGCGCGAGATCGGATTTAAGTCGCTTCTGCATATCCCCGGCCGCAACAATTAATCAAAGGCATTCATGCACTCCCGCTGAGATTCGAATATCTCGAATACCTTGTCAAGCATTGTTGTTTGGAAAAGTTTGAGCAGGTTTTCATTGACAATGACGAGTTTTATGTCGCCGTCCTTGTCCTTAATCTTTCGCTTGACGGCCACCAGCACACCGAGGGCGGAACTGCATATATGCTTAACATTTATCATGTCGATGCAGATATTATACTCGCCGCTTTTTATGCATTCCTGCAGTGCCGTTTCAAGCTCTTCGGAGGCGTCCTGGTCTATTCTGCCGTCCAGGACAATTATTTCCGCATGCTCATTTGAAATCCGCTTCATGGGTGGATATCTCCCCTGTTGTTAAAGAATGGCGCTTCCGGAAGGCCGGTGGCGGTTACTAATAATATACCACAATCAGAGGTTTTCAAGTTTTTTTATTCCGGCCCGCGCAACGGTAAGCGCGATTACGTCAGACGCCCCGCCCGAGAAAAGCATCCTGGCACACTCGTTGATGGTCGCCCCCGTGGTAAGCACATCGTCCACCAGAAGCACCCTCTTCCCGAATGCCGCAGTTGAATTGATAGCCCTGTAGCGTCCAAGTACGTTGAGATATCGGTCGCGCGAATGCAGCTTTCTCTGTGTGGCCGAGCGCGGATTTTCCGCGAGAAGGGCGATGTACGGCATGCCAAGTCGCTGGGCAAGGCGCCGGGCCATCAGCTCGGACTGGTTGAACCCCCTCTCCCATTTCTTGTCCCGGTTCATCGGCACGGAGGTGACCATTTCCACCCCCGCGGCGGTTTCGCCCAGAGCGGCATGTAACATTCCGACAAGCGGCCGGTGGAGCCGCCGGCGTCCCGAAAACTTCAGAGCGTGCAGCGCCTTCTCAAGCGGACCCTCGTATTCGGCGGCCGTGATGTGCCGTGAAGGATAAAACCGCCTGTTCCCGCACAGCGTACACCCGTCACCGGTCAGAATTCCCGAACAGCGCGGACAGCAGTCCCTCACCGGTTCTATACTTCCACGACAGTGCGCACATAACAGGTGCGCCGAATAGAAGACGGCCGCCCCGCACGAAACGCAATGCGACGGGAACAGCACATCCACCGCTGCCGTAATAATCCCCCGGAAGAAGGAGAGCGCTCGTGGCCTCATTTCCTGTACCTGGTCGGATCGGTCACACCCGCCTCGATGAACCCCCGCCTTCGCAAAATACAGCTGTCGCATTCACCGCATGACAGGCCGTCTTCACCGGGATCGTAGCAGCTGAGCGTAAGTGAATAATCCACGCCGAGATCACGTCCCAGCCTGATAATGTCGGATTTACCCATCGCGATCAGCGGAGCCCTGATGGAAAAGCCCCTTCCCTCCACCCCCGCCCGTGTCCCCAGGTTGGCCATCCGCTCGAAGGCGGCTATGTACCCGGGCCTGCAGTCGGGATACCCGCTGTAGTCGAGCGCGTTTACGCCGATAAAAATGGAACGGATATCCCAGGACTCTGCGAACGCAAGAGCGTACGCGAGGAAAAGAGTGTTTCTGGCCGGCACATAGGTGTCGGGAATGGCATCCGCTCGAGAAAGCTCCCTGTTTTTAGGTACATCGATCCCCGAAGACGGAATCAGCGCGGTCCGCTGAAAAATATCGATGGGAATATCTATTATGAGATGCGTCGCTATGCCGAAAAATGCGGCGAGCTTCCGGGCGGATTCGACTTCCGCTTTGTGGCGTTGTCCGTATCTGAACGTTATCGCCGAGCAGGCGGAGGATTCACGTACCGCCACGGCGGCGGCGGTCGCCGAGTCAAGACCGCCGCTGAGAAGTATTACGGCTTTTTCATTATCCAATAACGGACCGTCACGTCTAGTCTTTAACCACTACGTTCTTCATAGGGAAATAATCGTACGGTTTCATACCGAACACCTTTTCAAAATCCTTGGCGAACGGGCACATGGAGCAGCTCGCGCGATAGATCCCCTCCATGGTTATGACCGCCTCGTCGAAGAGCACGCTGTTCTTCTCGATCTTGATATTTCTAATCTTAAGAAAAGCGCAACGCTTGCACTTTTCGGCGTTTTCCTTTACTTTATCGGTAATCAATGGCATGGTAAACCCCCATATGGTGTGTTTTATATACAACGTATTTTGTTCATGGGAAAAAATCCACTAATATTTTATCTCCGCTCAAACCCACGGACCCCCTGCCCGCTCCGCCCACCGCTATAAATGGCAGCACACCGTTCATTCGCGTCCCGGGCCGTCAAAGCTGTCCGAACATGAGGAGATTAACCAGGCGTGCGAAGAAATATGCGCCGCAGAAAAGAAAAAAAGGGATCGTAAAAAGAAATATGTATATCTCCTCCTGCAGAACGACTTTCGAGTGAAGAACCTTTTTGCCGAAAAAATTAAAATGATAATTCTCGGGATCCTGCGAGCGGCGATACATGTTTCTGAGTATGGTGATTTTGATCATAATCATGATTACCATGATGAGGCCCGCCATCATCCATAAAAGAAACTGCAGGTTCACATTGCGGATAAGGTCCGGGCGGAATATCACCACGACCGTCAGGGCTCCCGCCAGCACGATATTACCGATGGCGGTGTTGATGAAACGCCGCAGCGACCTGCCTTCTCTCCTGAGCACGTACTGAATAAGGAAGTATATGTGCGCGGTGAAGGATATTTGCAGCAGCAATAATATGATCCTTATTACCATAGCCCGTCCATCAGTAGAAAAATGCGCGCGTCTTTTCCGCGCAAAAGGTAGTTACGATTCCCGCGTCGGTTCGATACGGCTGGATCCCCCCGGCTCCGGTCCATGCCGAAATTCTTTTAATAATGCCCCTAATTATGAAAGTTTCAATCCTTTTTTATATTAAAATATGCAGTCCGACAACGGTGCGGTAGTATACCCTGGCCCCATCGGAAGCCCGGGCTTTAGCTGCTTTTCGCCGCTGGCGGAATAAGGAGGCTCCTGGTTTTTCATTTTGCGACTTGTCAACGGCCTTGCACCGGAATAGCGGCAGGCTTCAGGCACACAGGGGCAGCCTGATCAGATGCACGGTGTTGACGATACTCAGTAGACGAACTTGTTCATCCGGATATTGATTAGTATGCCGACGGAAATCATCCCCACGAGAAGGTTCGATCCGCCATAGGAAACGAAGGAGAGCGGGAGACCGGTAACCGGCATTATTCCAAGCACCATCCCCACATTGATGAGTATGTGAAAAAAGAATATCGATGATATGCCGGCGGCGAGGAGCGCGCCGAATTTATCCTTCGCCTCGAGGGCGATCTGCGCGCCGCGTAAAACGATGAGGCACAGCAGGCCAAGCAGAATGACGGCACCGGCGAAGCCCCATTCCTCCGCGATAACGGGAAAGATGAAGTCGGAGGATTTTTCAGGTAAAAACCCGAGCTGGGCCTGGGAGCCGTTGAGGAATCCCTTCCCGAAAAATCCTCCCGATCCTATCGCGATCTTGGACTGGATAATATTATACCCGGATCCGTGCGGATCGAGGTCCGGGTTCAGAAATACGAGGATTCTCTTCTTCTGATAATCTTTCAGAAAGCGCATGATTACCACCGAGAAGAAAAGACCGAGCGAAAAGACGATGGACGGGATGTATATCTTCCTGAAAACCTTTTTTATCAGGAAAAAGTGGAGCAGATAGGTTGTAATGGACACCGCCATCAGGAAACCCGCCACAGTAAATAGAAGGCCGTAATCCTGGAAAAAGCTGACGATTATACTCGTGTCCTGGTCGGCCACCCATTCCCTGTACGTAAGCACCATCGGAAATATAAGCGCTATGGCCGCGATGCTGATGACCGCAACGAGGTGCGAAACGTCGGCGCCGCCGATAAAGAGCATGGAGAACAGCACGGGTATGAAAATCATCGCCGTGCCGAAATCCGGCTGCATAATGATGAAAAGCACCGGGACTGCCGTGACCGCCGTGGGCACGAGGAGCTCCCGCAGGTGCCGTATGTCGCGCTCCCGCAGCTCGAGGTATTTGGCGAGGACAATGACCACAGCCAGCTTCATAAACTCGGACGGCTGGATCGAGAAGTATCCGAAAGTAAGCCAGGCCCGCGTATTTCTGATCGGCGTACCGAAAAACGTGGTGACTATGACGAGCAACAGTATGAAAAAATAAATGTAAAGGCAATAGTCGCCGAGCGATTTGTACCGTACGAACGTCATCATAAGCATGAGGATAAAGCCGATGATAAACCAGACGATCTGACGCTTGTAAAGCCCGCTATTCGTGCGGTCGATCGGATCGAAACCGGCCGAGTATATCATTAAAATGCCGATTATGATCACCGCCATCACCGCCGACACCAGCACATAATCTATTCTATAGATTTCATTTCTTCTCAGCATCAAAAATACCCCAGGGAGATCAACTTTGAAAAAACCCTTTCGGCGATCGGCACCGCGCCGACCGCGCCGGCGACCCCGTACTCTATCATAACAACGACCGCGACGGCATTTTCGACCGGGCCGTCGAAAGGGGCATAGCCGACAAACCACGCGTGCTGGGAATAGTCGTCCTTTCTCCTGGACCGCGTCTGGGCTGTGCCGGTTTTCCCCGCAATCGGCACCTTGAGATAGGAGAGCCTTCCTGAGGTGCCGCTCTTGACTCCCAGCCGCATGCCCTGCCGCAGCGTATCAAGCGTCATCGGCGAGAGGGGGATTTCCCGAAGCTTCCGTGGCTCGGTCTTCCTGAGCACCTTTTTGTTGTCCGGAGAAAGGACCTCGTTGACAATATGGGGGTGCATGATTATGCCATTGTTTACTATCGCTGAAACCAGGTTCGCCATTTCAATGGGTGTTACGCTTACGAACCCCTGCCCTATCGAAAGGTTCACCGTGTCGCCATCGAACCATTGCTGGCCGAAGGTCTTGAGTTTCCATTTTTTGGTCGGCAGAAAGCCCTGCGTTTCTCCCGGCAGGTCGATCCCCGTCTTGTCGGAAAGTCCCAAATACTCGGCGTACTTTAAAATAATCGTCGGGCCGATCTTGTAACCGAGCTGGTAGAAGTACACGCTGCACGATTTCGCGATCGCCCAGTACATGTCCAGGGTACCATGCGTATCATAACAGTAAAAATCCCTGTCGATGTAGCCCTTGAGGGTATATTTACCCGGACAATGGAACGTAAAATTAGGGTTCCACTTGTCTTCTTCAAGCGCGGCGATCGATGTGACGATCTTGAACGTCGACGCCGGCGGATACTTTGACTGAATTGCGCGGTTGAGGAAGGGTTTGTTTTTGTCGGTATTGAGTTCTTCGATTATTTTCGCGTTATTCTTCGATATAACCAGGTTCGGATCGAAATCGGGCCGGCTCACCAGCGCGATAATTTCGCCGGTATGGGGCTTCACCACTATACAGCTTCCTTTCAGGTCTTTCATCGCTTCCCATGCGACCTTCTGTACCTCGAAATCGATCGATAGAATGACATTATTCCCGGCGACCGCCTGGAGCCCAACTTCCTCGCCCTCGATGCGGTTTCGCACGTCGACAACGCGCCGGTAATGACCGTCCATTCCGCGCAATATGCTGTCGTACTCGCCCTCCAGCCCCGATTTACCCACCTTCTGATAATGGCGATAGCCCGAGTCGCGCAGTCTTTTATACTCGGCAGGGCTGATCGTTCCAATGTACCCCACCGCATGCGAGAACATATTTCCGTAATTATAGACCCGTACCGGGGCGTCCTCCCAATCGATATTGGAAAATCGATGCTGGTTCGACGCAATAACAACGATGGTGTCAAATCCGACATCCTCGCGAATCACAACCCGCTCCCAGGGGTTCCTGGAACGTATGTCGTTCATTACATCGTCGTAGGAAATTCTCAGCAACCGGCACAGCGGCCTGATCACCGCCGCCATCTCCTCCTTGCTCTTGAAGCTGGCGGGTATGGTGGTGATATTGAACGACGGCCTGTTGGAAACGATAACGACGTTGCGCTCGTTTATCTTGAAATTGCGGTCGTACATCTCCCCCCTCGACGCGGGTATGGGAATGTAGTTCTCCATGTTCATCCGGGCCCGTTGCTTATAGGTTTCACCCTGGATCAACTGCAGGTTAATGATCTGCATAAGCAGTATTACGAATACCGAGGAAATGAGACCTACGAGGAAAAACATCCGGCGCCTGAACGCCTCCAGCATCCTGGTTCGAAGGGACGTCTGGGACATGGGTCAGTACCCCTCCCTTGCCAGTTCCTTTTCAAAAAGCTTGTCGAACAGAAAGAAGATGAGCGGTGCCAGCAGCGCATTGTAGAATGATTCGGGGAAAATCACATTTATCACCGAGGAAACGGAGGCCGTGTGAAAGAGGTAGCCGAGAAAGAGGGTCACCACTCCTTTCAGCAGTGACGCAAGGAAGATAAGCAGGGCGATCGTAAGGATGTTCTGCCTGAATACCGACCTGCCGAAAAAACCCACCACATAGCCGAGCATCATTTTTGGGAAGGCAAGCAGGCCGAGGGGTGAGTTGGAAATGGCGTCATGGAAAAGCCCGGCGATAAAGCCGGTCGTCTCCCCATAAAAGGACCCAAAATTATAGGCCATGTATACTATGACGATGAATATGATGTCCGGTTTGCAGCCCGCTATGCGCAGAACCTCAAATGAGGAATGACCCTGCACGATCAGCGAAGCGAGCACAAGCGCCGCGGTCAGAATATAGGTGACGATCATGGTTCCTCTGATTCGAGCATTTTGGACAGCTCGGGATCCGGTTCTTTCTTGATAACATAGACCACTTCGACCTGGTTGAAATCTATGATCGGTCTTACCAGCGCCTTCTGGTACGCGCTCGTATCGGTAACCAGGGTCTTGATTACCTTGCCTACCAGAAGTCCCTGCGGAAACACCCCCCCCTGTCCCGAAGTTATGATAATATCGCCGAACTTTATCGTCGCGGACTTGCTGATATAATCCATCAGCACGAGCGTAGAATTCGGGGCATAGCCCAGGCTCAATCCAGGGAACCGGTTTTCCTGGAACATTACGCCAAGTTTCATGTCAGTGGAGATGATTGGAAGAATGCGCGATAGCCCGCCCCTCACCTCAATAACCTTGCCCACCACCGCCTTCTCGTCCCCCCTGAACGCGATCACCGGCATGTTTACCTTGATGCCGTCCGCCGAACCGCGGTTGATGACTATGGTCCTGAACCAGTTATCGGGGTCTTTGGAAATTATGGTTGCCGGTATGGACTGGTATTCGACACGCTGCTGCATGTCCAGAAGCTGACGCAGCCTGTCATTCTCCCTTTTGATCTCGCCCAGTTCCTCCGCCACGGCTTCGTAATGCTGCAGCTTATCCCTGGTCCGAACAAGCTCCTCCCTCACGTCGCCGAGCTCGGTGAAGCCGGCCCAGAGCATGTGGACACCCTGCTGTACGCTGTAATAAGCTTTCTGGAAGGGCATGAGCGCGAGACTTCCGATCCCCTCGAAACTGAACGTCAGCGCGGAAGACCGGAGCGATAACGAGACAAAACAGAACAGCGAAAAAGAGAAAAACGCGACAATCGATTTATGTCTGACCAGGAATTCCACTGGGATCGTTCACCTGTCCCCGTAATTGACGAGCGGCCCCTTTGGGCCGCCGGTTGCTGTTCGATGCTATTTGAGGTTTGCCCGGTACAGGTTCTTCAATTCTTCGAGAAACTTTCCCGCCCCCAGCACGACGCATGTCAGCGGATTCTCGGCCCGAATGACCGGTACCCCCGTCTCCTTGCTTATAAACTTGTCGAGCCCCTTGAGGAGGGACCCCCCTCCCGTCATGACGATGCCCCTCTCGACGATGTCGGCCGCGAGCTCCGGCGGGGTTTTTTCAAGGATCCTTTTTATGGCATCAAGGATCTGATCTACCGGCTCCTTGAGCGCCTTGCGTATCTCTGAATTGTCTATTTCGAGTGTACGTGGCAGACCCGATATCGCGTCACGGCCCTTGAGATCCATCGTGTCCGCTTTCTTTTCCGGGAAAGCGTTACCCAGTCTGAATTTCACCTCTTCGGCCATGCGCTCCCCGATAACCAGGTTGTACTGCGTGCGCATGTACTTTATAATCGCCTCGTCAAACTCGTCACCGGCAATACGCACTGAGTCGGCGATTACGAGACCTCCGAGGGAGATAACGGCGATTTCCGTCGTTCCGCCGCCGATGTCGACAATCATGTGTCCCGCAGGCTCATGAATGGGGATGTTCGCGCCTATCGCCGCGGCGAGAGCCTCCTCGATCAGAAAAATCTCGCGGGCCCCGGCCTGCTCGGCCGATTCACGAACCGCACGCTTCTCGACCTCGGTGATCCCGGAGGGAACGCCGATGACGACCCGCGGCCTCACCAGGGTTTTCCGCTTGTGGACCCTGGTGATAAAATATCGTATCATCTTCTCTACCGTTTCAAAATCGGCGATTACACCGTCCTTCATCGGCCTGATTGCTACGATATCGCCCGGGGTCCTTCCCAGCATGCGCTTGGCCTCATGGCCGACGGCGAGCACCTTTCCTGTCCCGCTCTGAACCGCAACCACCGAAGGCTCGCTCAGAACGATTCCCTGCCCTTTTACGTGGACAAGGGTGTTCGCCGTCCCAAGGTCGATGCCCATATCATTTGAAAACAATCCATATATAGAACTGAAC
This sequence comes from Spirochaetota bacterium, assembly GCA_025457965.1. Taxonomy (GTDB): domain Bacteria; phylum Spirochaetota; class UBA4802; order UBA4802; family UBA5368; genus MVZN01. The sequence continues at coordinate 10,047 of JALOTJ010000060.1, forward strand.
ATAACACCGATCTCCTCTTCTCAGTCAGCCTGAATACAGTATGGTGTCGCGTATGCCGGCTTTACCGCGCCCCATGAACGGATGCGAAAGGCAAAATCATCGTTATCCCGTTTTGCGGCAAGCCCCTTCAAAACGACCCGTCGCATTCAACCATGAATAATTCGGCAATGCACATTTGATCATTTTTATATCCGTCGATAACGGGCCGGGGCCTCCGATCATCTGTGGAAAACCGCATTTCTCTCGGCAATAATTCCCGTAAAGATTCCCGAGGGATTGAGCATTGTACGGTATTACAGGACACAGTATCCGCGGACGCGACACCTGCAGATCCGTCCCCTTTCAATTATTACAATAGAATTTTTTGTCAAGCGATAATATCGCAAAATAAAATTTACCCGCTCCGGAACGCCCCTACATGGGATTTAACAGCTTTTTCACCTCTTCATTCCCGGCATCGATGACAAGGACCTCGCTCCAAACGGCCCGGGCCTTCGCCTTGTTCCCGAGTGCCGAATAATTTTTCCCGATCCATATCTTGAGCTGGTTATCACGCTCATCGATCGAAAGGGCGCTTGTGAAATGCCCTAGAGATTCGTTAAACAGGGACTGGTTATAGTACAGCTTGCCCAGATTTATATGCGCCAGCTTGAGAACGGTGCTGTCTGAAGTCTTTCGCAGAACTTCCTGGTAATTGAGGATGGCGCTCGTATATTGCTTGGAAATGGCGTAGAGCGTTGCCTGGAAAAGCCTCCCCTCAAGCGTATCGGAGGTCTTTCCGTGCTCGGCAAGAATGCCTAGGCCCTCTTCATTTTTGCCCGCCAGAACATGCATGAGAACGCAGAAACGAACGTCGTCGACCGTGCGAAGCGCCGATGCCGGGCCGATGCCCCGGGAGACGGAATAGAGTTGCTGCCCGCCGTAATAGCCGGCGTAAAAGGCGGCCTTCGTCAGAATGAGGGAGTGCCGGGACTCCATACCGCCGGAGAGCGCACGGCCCTTGTTAATGCAGCGTATGGCCGACAGGAAATGCGGCCGCGCCGCCTCGCCTGTCGCCACGGGTACACCGTCATAGATAACCGCTTCGGAAAACGACCTGCCCATTACGGCTTCGCCAAGCAGGCAGTGCGCCTCGCCCGCCAGGAAAAACGCCTCCGCTGAGAGCTGGTTGTCCCCGTCCAGGTCCTCGCAATTGGACGCGATGTTTTTAAGTAGTTTTTCGCGTTCCTCCGGCGAGCGCGTACTCACCGCGAGGGCGATTTCGCTGGCGATCCGGTGCTGGGTGTACTTCCAGAAGAATATATACTGTTTGAAATTTATGAACAGAAAAACGGCCACGGTGGCCACGACCGCGACACCGAGTATCCGGAAAAGACCGCTGTTTCGTTTTCTGGTTTTATAATGGGAATACATTATCAACTCACACCGCGAAAATAATCCTCAACCGCCGCCTGTATCTCTAACCTGAGGTCCGGATTGCCGTCCACAAGAAAGAGCCTCACCGCGCGGCTGCCCTTGAGATAGAGCGCGATATAATTATCGCCGATCCGGTAATCCTTCACCTTGTAGAAGTCGAACCGGTGGGTGGCCTTGCCTAGTCTGATAATCAGGCCTTCACTCGCAATTTCAACGGCACCGCTTCCGACCCTTTTCAGATTATTGTACGCCTCCAGCGAAGGGTCAATGCTGCTTTCGCCTCCTTCGTAATCCACCAGGCCCGATGCGTCCTCGTAGAGGACCGCGTCGCCTGAAGAGCGTCCTTTACCGGGGGATGCGGCAAGCTCCCGGACTTCATCATTATTATTATCGTTAAAACTGGCATCAAGTTCGTCTAAAATTCCAGCCTGTCCGGCGGAAACAACCTCCACGGCCGCCTCATCCTCGCCGCGAAAATCCTCAAGCGTACTGGTTGCGGGGGATTCCACAAATTCCTTACCGGCATCACCGTGCGCGGCCCGCGGCCTGGTGCCGCCAGTCGTACGTCCGCGCACGCCGGTTGTGGCAGGGTGGTCCGGGCCGGTTTGAAAATCATCGTTGGGAACGAAACGATCGCCGACATTGATGCCGTGTCGCACGTCCCGAGTAAAGAATATGGCGGATACGACCAGGGAAATTCCGGCAGCAATGAGTATCAGCGAAAGATAGAGCATGGATTCAATCTTATCCCACTTTAATCACTATATCATAGGGTGATCGACCTCGATGTCAAGAATTTTATTTCCACGCCCCGGATCGCTCCCCGTCAGTACGTCGTGCTTAACACTCCCCCGGTTTCGATGGCGAAAGCGTCGCTTTCAGGACGGGATTCTCCACAATCCTGCTTTTAAATATGGCTTTATTTTATAAACATAATCTTCAGATTCGTTTGCATAGTACAGGAGTTGCCATCCGGGTGGCCGAAAAGACCGGTATTCCTCCTCGGAAACCGAGTCCGCGTTGACGGTCGCGAGCGCGAGTCCTCCCGGCGCGCATATGCCGATGGCATCGAGAGCGGCGCGATAGTCCGCTTTAACCGAGAAGCTCCTCTGTTTATTTCGCGAAAAAGTCGGTGGATCGAAGATGACGAGATCAAATCGCCGGCTTTTCCTGTTGAACCGCCTCAGCCAGTCGAACGAATCCCCGCGTATGAAGTCCCTGTCATCACAGTCAAGACCGTTGACACGGTAGTTTTCCCGCGCCCTTTCGAGCACCGGCGCCGAAAGGTCCACATTCACCGCCGATCGGACTCCCCCGACCAGCGCGTGTACGGAAAAAACAGCCGTGTATGAGAAAAGGTTAAGCATACGCTCCACTGCCGGGTAATACGGCTCGAGTGCCCGCCGTATTTCGCGCATATCGAGGAAAAGGCCCGTATGCTGGCCGTGCACCAGATCAACGACAACTTTAACCCCATTATGAAATACGCAGTACCCCGCGGGAGGTACATCTCCCCACACAATTTCACTCGATCGACGGGCGGTATACCCGTCGCCGTCATCGATTTTACGCCTGTCCTTAATAAGGAGTCCCCGCGGACGCCCGGGAAGCCGGGCCAATGCGTGCTCGATGGCGGAGAGCAACTCGGCCGCCCGATTGAATAAATGATCGAAATAGAACTGGACCAGCAGGTAATCGCCGTAGGAATCGATGGTGAGTCCGTCTATGCCGTCGCCGAGGGCGTTGAAAAGCCTGAAGCAGTCGTCACCCGGTCTTTTGTACAGTCCGGCCCTTCGCTCGAAAGCGCGAATGAATGTTTCCGGCAGGGTCATGGTAATTTCGGTGGAACCGTCACCGGCTCAGGCGCCCACGGCTTTTTTCATGCTCCTGATCTTTCGCGCAAGCGCCACATAATCCCCGGCGCCGATCAGGGACTGGTCGACTATCGAGGAGGCGCCGCAGGCGATAACGAATGGATTGTTGAAGTACTCCGCGACGTTCGTATCATCTATACCGCCGGTTGGAATCAGCCCGAAGCGCCGGGTTTTAAAAGGCGCCGTGACCGCATCAATGTATTTAACACCGCCGAGAACGCCCGCCGGGAATATCTTGATGACATCGCACCCGATTCTGAGCGCCTGGTTAAGCTCCGAAGGGGTGGCCACCCCCGGAACGAAGCTGAGGGCGAGGGCTGAGGCGTATTCGATCACTTCGAAATCGAGGCAGGGCGCAACAAAAAAGGCCGCTCCGGCGTCCGCGGCCCTTTTTAAAGATTCCACCGACAGTACGCTCCCCGCCCCGACCGTAACTCCCGGGAAGCGTTTTACGATCTCCATGATACAATTGAAAGCGGCCTCGGTGCGAAGCGTCACCTCCACCAGGGGAACGGATTCCTCCTCGAGCAGCCCAACCGCCCGCAGGGCGCTGTCCGCGTCCCCGAAAACCGCAACCGGAACGATTTTAGTTCTTTGGAATAAGTCCCTGATCCGGGCGTCCATCGTATCGCGGGCCTATACGTTCATCCTCGGGTAACAAAGCTCTATCTGGTTGCCATCGGGATCAAGAAAGACCACCGACTTGCCCCCGCGAAGATTGTCCGGACCGAAGACGATGGTTATATCGTTTTCTCGCAGCTCGTCTACCGCGTCGTCGAAATCCTCTTCATCGAGGAAGAGGCTGACATGGTTTTTGGTTCCCGGCTGGTTCTGGTATCCCTCTATCTCGAAAAGACCGATCATGATCTCACCCACCTTGATAAAGGCCTCTCGCGCGTTGCTCATTTTTTCGACGACCTCGAAATCGAACAGTTCGCGGTAGAATTCTATCGAGCGATCGAGATTCGAGACCGTAATCCCGATATGGTCTATACTTTCAATTACTATCATCATCCCCTCTCAGTTCGGTAAATATGCGCCCCGCTCCGGGCCTCGTAGGACGCCGCGCGTACACACGGACAGATAACCGGCGGCACCGGGTCTCCGATCGTATATGCTTTTCAGGTACACCCCTTATTTTTTTATGTCAATCATTATCTCAGGCCGTCTCTCAAAAAGTTTCGTTATGTCGCCCCATGGCGATATGACGGCGCGCATGGCATCACTACATTAGATCCTGAGAATGAATATTTTAATTGAAAAATAAAGGCGTTCCTAGTACTTTCTACCATTGCCTCCATGATATGTCTGTTTAACGGCAATTCACGGATTCGGCCGCCGTTGCGGGAATGCAGGCATCGGGTTTCAGTCTTTCTTTAAAAACGGCAAAGGCATCAATGGAAAAAAACCTCCTACCCGAGAATATCCGCGTCGAAGGCATCAAGGTCGACCTTAAAAGCGTCAAACCGGGGACCGTTTACAGTCATAATGTATACGATGAATACGGCGCCCAGATCGTCGCCGCCAACTCCCCGCTCACCGACGAAATGATACGATCCAACCTCGAGCGCGGGGTTCGCTACCTTTATTACAGCAAATCCTTCGACGCGGGATCGAACCCGGCGGGGCTGGACCTGACCAAGAACGCGGTCTCCTCCGAGACGCAGGCCCGTGCCCGGGAAACGTCGAAGGCCATACTCGAGGAAATCGCCGAACGCCTGCACCTGGGCCAGGAGATCGACATCTCGCGCGTAAAGATCAGCAAGTCCAAAGAGCTCATCGAAGGAATCATCGACGAGGTGGCCCAGAGCGACGATGCGGTGCTCGTTACTCTAAAGGAGCTCAAGAACTACGACGAATACACGTTTGTGCATTCGGCGAACGTCGCGGTGATCGCTTCAACGCTCGCGGTGCGTCTGGGCTACAGCCGCGACCGGATCATAGAGATCGGGGTCAGCGGACTGCTCCATGATATCGGCAAGGCGATCGTCGGTTTCCGAATCGTCAACAAGCCGACAGAACTCACCGTGGAAGAGATAAAAAGCCTTATGGAACATCCCCATTACGGCTACAAAATTTCAGAGAACAACCGTAACATCACTAAATTCCAGAAACAGGCCATGCTCTTCCATCACGAACGCCCCGACGGGATGGGATACCCCTTCGGATTCGATTATCACAGCTTCATCACCAGGGTGCCGAGAGACGTGCGCTTGATCAGCATGTGCGACACGTTCAGCGCCCTCACAACCGAGCGCGCCTACAAGCCCGCCTACACGCACAAGCGTGCCCTGCGCATCATGCAAAACGGAGTGCACGCCTCTTTCAAAAAGAACTCCCAGTTCATCTATGATGATTTCCGCGATTTCATCAGGGGGATCGGTTTCATGATCAACATGGGCGACTACATATTCGAAGCCGAGGAAATGATCCGCCTCAACACCGGGGAGATCGCCAGGATACTGGAATTAAGAAGAAACAACTCGCTCAATCCGATCGTGAAGCTGCTCACTGACAAAAAACTCCAGCCCCAGAAACGGGAGATCGTCATCGACCTCGAAAACGATTTCTCCGTTTACGTGGCCACCATCCTCGACAAGACCTCGGTCGATACGCACATGCTCTCGCTGCGCGCCGTGTAGGCGCTTTTACTCCACCGTCACGCTTTTGGCAAGATTGCGGGGCTGGTCCACATCGCAGCCGCGCATGACGGCGATATGATACGCGAGGAGCTGCAGCGGCACGACCGTAAGAAGCGGCGAAACGATCTTCTTGGTGGCCGGGACATAGATGACGTGCTGGGCGAGGGACCGTATCTCCTCATCCCCTTCGTTCGCTATCGCGATGATACTGCCGTTTCGCGCTCGTACCTCCTGCATATTGCTCACGATCTTATCGTACACCTCGTCGCGCGGTGCGATGAAGACCACCGGCATTTTTTCATCGATGAGGGCGATCGGTCCGTGTTTCATTTCCGCCGCTGGATAGCCTTCCGCATGCACGTAGGATATCTCCTTCAGCTTGAGCGCTCCCTCCAGCGCCACCGGGAAATGGATACCCCGTCCGAGGTAAAGGAAATTCCTGCTCTCGCGGTAGATGTGCGCTATCTCCCTTATCGCGTCGCTCCCATCAAGGATCTTCTGCACATATTCAGGGATTTTCATGAGGTCTTCAATAATCCCCCTCCCCTTTTCGGCGGTCATGTCCCTGCGCCGCGAGAGAAGGATCGTTATGAGGATGAGCACCGTGATCTGCGAGGTAAATGCCTTTGTTGAGGCGACGCCTATCTCGGGACCGGCATGGATATACACCCCGCCGTCGCTCTCCCGCGCGATGGTGCTTCCCACCACGTTGGTAAGAGCGAGCACCCTCACACCCCGCGCCTTCGCCTCGCGCAGGGCCGCAAGCGTGTCCGCGGTCTCGCCGGACTGGCTTATCACTATTACCAGGTCGCCCTTTCGCAGAATGGGCCGCCGGTAGCGAAACTCGGACGCGTACTCGACCTCCACGGGTATGCGCGCATACTGTTCGATAAGGTACTCGCCGACAAGTCCTGCGTGCCATGATGTCCCGCAGGCGATAAAAATTATCCGCTCGATACCGTTAAGGTCTTCCTCCGAAAGACGGAGGCCGTCGAGCCGCGAGCTGCCCGTATCCGGAAGCACCCTGCCTCGAAATGCGTTGAGTATGGTATCCGGCTGCTCGAAAATCTCCTTGAGCATGAAATGGTCGTATCCCTGCTTTTCGATCAGGGCGATGTCCCAGTCTATGTCCTCGACGATTTTATTCTTGCTGTTCTTGTTTAGGTCGTAGGTTCGGTACTCACCGCCGGTGATTTCGACCATCTCGTTGTCTTCAAGGTAGATCACCCTGCGCGTGTGCTCAACGATGGCGCTGGCGTCGGAGGCCAGAATCATCTCGTTCTCGCCCACGCCGAGTATAAGGGGACTCCCCCTGCGCGCCGCGATTATTCTACCCGGCTCGTC
>JALOTJ010000061.1 GCA_025457965.1 Spirochaetota bacterium
CCCGTATAATGGAGCCGGTAACGTGCACCACGGCGATCGCGGGGACGGGGCCCCAATCAACCAGGCGGCGCTTTCTGGCGATGTATTCCTCCATCCTCACGATCCTTTTCACGCCGGGCCCGTCGTTCGCGAGCCTCTTCTCCAGTTCCGAGGGATATGCCACTTCGTCGACGAATCTGCCGCTTTTTGCCTCGTCGGGAACCAGGAATCCGCGCGCGAACAGCGACTCGATCGCCGCACGCGAAAGTCCCCGGTCCGCCCCGATATCGTCCAGGTACTGCGTATTTAAATCGGAAAGAAGCTCCGTCAGGTTTTCACGGTGGGCCTCGGACATGCTCTCGCGGGTGAACGGCTCGTTGAAGGATTTGTATTTACCCTTCGATATCGATTCAAACCGCACGCCGGCCCTGTCCATGAGCCCCTTGAAAAAGTAGACCTCGGCGACGAGGCCCGTTATCGCGAAGGGACTGTTGGGGGCCAGGCAGACCTCGTCGGCCGCCGCGGCGAGATAATACTCTTTGTTTCCCATGGAGGCCAGGGCCGCGTATACTTTTTTGCCCGAGGCCCTGAAGCGCTTTATCGCCGCCCGCGCTTCCTGCACCTGCGCGAATCCCAGCGGCATGCCGTCGATTTTAAGCACAACCGCCGCTACCGACGGGTCGGTCGCGGCCTCGTCCAGCACCGCGATCATATCGTGGAATGAGGGGCGCGCCTCTCCCAGTATCCGCTCCTCCTCTATCTCGTTCATTCTTTCGGCAAAACGTATCGCTAGTACGCCCTTCGCCGCCGTGACGGCGTTGCGGTACTTCGCCGCCGTCAGAGCGATCCCGTACGCGGCCGCGCGGGGACTGCCATGCGCCCCCGCGGCATTGAAATAGTCCAGGATTAGCGTCGATCCGCGCGGGCCCTCGAAATCGATGGGGACGAGGGCACCGGCTGAAAATTTTCGCCCGGGGGTTGTGCCGGCGAAAAGCATGATGTCGCACGGAAGCCTCAGGTCGGCCGCAATGTACAATTCATCGCGGTCGAAGCGCTGACCGTAGCGCCGGGCTGCGTCGAAAGAAATCGACAGCCTTTCCCCGTACGGCCTCACCGACACCGAATAGACCTCGCTCCCTGGAGTAGTACCCTCTCCGACGCGCGGCTCGTTCATATCGCGAAGCGCGTACCCGAACGATACGAAACGCACCGGTCGAAGCACCGCACCCGCGGTAAACGAGCGATACCGGTCGTAACCCTCGCTTGCCCCCGCGCTGAAAGAATACGCCCCGCCCAGGCCCAAGACGTTGCCGAAAATAAAGCCCTTGGCGATTGTGGCGATATTCATATGAGCGCCCGCAAAGTCCCGTGCCGCCGGATCGTATATGTCGCCGACGCGCAGGTACGACAGGGTGAAGCCGGCGAACGCGAGAGACGCCAGGTGATCGGAAGTGCCGCGGTCTTCGTAGCGAAGAAGCCGGTAACTCAGGAAAGGCACGGCGCCGTCCCCCGCGAACGCGGGGTTAACGAACTGTGCGCCGATGAGGTTCGCGTTGCCTGCGGGTCCGCTTCGGCGGAGGACCGAGAGCGGGTCCGCCTGGGGCGAGGCGTCGGCCGAAAGCGCGCATGCGAGCACGGCGGCAACGGCCGCATGCCTACAGGATTTTAATACCGATAACCGTAATATCGTCATGGATAGCCTCGCCGAAACTTTCGGCCTTTGCCCGGATTATGCGTATCTTTTCCTCGATTTCCGCGTCGCGCGCGCGCGACACCGCCTCGAGCAGTCTGCTCTCGCAGAACTGTTCCTCGGTCCGTTCGTCGTAGAGCTCCACCAGGCCGTCTGTGTAGAGGATGAGCTCGTCGCCCCGACCGAGCGCAAAACGCGAGGAAGAATAATTCGCCTCCGGATCGGCGCCCAGAATCTTGGACCTCCCCTCAAGCGTGGACAGGTCCTTCCGGCCCGAGCGTATGAGCACCGGCGCACAATGTCCCGCGTTAATATACACCAGCTCGCGGGTGGACTTGTCGTAGACCCCGACGAAGAGCGTGATCAGATCGACGCCGTTGTATCGGCGGGTGAGAAAATGGTTTACCTCCTCCACGGCCTTATCGATGGTCTTCTTCTCCATCAGCATGGCGCTGATGATGCTGCTCGTCATGGAGAGTATCATGGCCGCCGAAAGCCCGTGACCCGAAACGTCCGCAATGACCAGTGCGGTCCTGTTTCTGTCGATGGTGATAAAATCATAGTAATCGCCGGTGACCTTTATATAGGGTCGATTGAAATAGTGGATGGAGAGCCCCCTCTTCTCCGGCGCCCGTTCGGGGAAAAGCCGCTGCTGGATGGACGAGGCTATGTCCAGCTCGCGCTCGAAGCTTCTCTGCATGATGTAGTCGTTGAACAGCCGGTCGTTCTCGATAAGCTGGTAGAGCTGCATTGAGACCGTCTGAAGATAGCCGACCTCCTCGTCGCTGAAAAATTCGTCGCCCGCCTTGTCGCCGACCATCAAAGCACCCCTGATCTCCCCGTCCCGTATCAGCGGCACGGCGATAAGCACGTCCCTTTCCTTCATGAAACTGTAAACGCTTTCCTCGACGGCGTCGTTGCGGATGAGAGTGTAGCAGAGCATCGTCGCCGGGCTTTCGGAAAGGAAGCGAAAGAGCGATGACTCCCGCGACAGCGGCTCGGCGTAGCGCACAAGCTCGGCCTGGAACCCCCCGGGGCGGTCCTCGAAGAGGATCAGGCGCGGCGGCGGCGTCCCCGCGACGGCGACCACCTCGGCGAATATCTTCCCGAGCTTTGCGGGCAATTCCGCTGGAGATGAGACAAGCTCCGCGATCGTCTGCAGGGATTCGGCGTAGCGGTCGCGTCCGGCGCCGAGCGCATCGCGCAACCAGTCGCTCGCACTGAATTTCGCTTTCAGCAGAAGGATCATGCCCGTGGCGAAAAGTGCGGCGTCGATCAGCATCTCGCCGGAAAAGGCCGATATCGAGAGGATATAGTACAGGCCCCCCCCGCCGGCCGCGGCGATCGCGACGTTGAGGATTATCGCCAGGGCGCCTTTTCCGATATAGGGCGCCACGTTGAAGAAATTGTTTTCCAGGAGCCTGTTCCCCACGCAGAGGGGGACGATAAGCATCAGGCCAGGGCCAAGCGCCGGCGGAACCTGGATGCCCGCGAAGAGGCGAAGAGCGAAAAACAGAATCGGAGCGAGAAAGCCGAACGCCATGCATGCCATTATGGTGACGTTACGACGCAAAAGGTAACTGTTACCGGCCCCCATGGTGGATAAGGCAAGGCTTCCTATGGCGAAGAGCGAGCACAGAATGAGATATATCGCGAGGAGTTTAAGCGCGAAGGCACCGCCCGCCCCCGATGGAAACGCGATCGAGGCGAGAAATATCCCGGTCCCTGGTACCAGTGAAACGGCCGCGGCGGCGGGGCTTGTCTTTTTATTGGTAAGGTTAAAGCCGATAACGACCCCCGCGTATCCCAGCAGTATTCCCGTAAGCACGTGCGCCGGAACAAACGCCGCGCGTGAAAAAAGGTCGACGAGGGAAAAGCAGTACAGGCAGAGCGCGAAACCGAACCAGACAAAAAGGCGGGCGAGCCGCCGGTAGGGGTGTATGACCCGGATGATGAAAGCCCAGACGAACTGGATGTCCGCACAGGCGATAAGGAAGAGGAAGAACCACAGCGATTCCGCGCCGCGGTCGAGCCCGGTGAAGGCCGCTCCCGCCGGACCCGCCAAAGACCTCCCGTGGAGCGCGAACTCACGCGCCTCCATGAAAAAGAACGCGTTGAGAAGGGCAAGCCCCGCGAGAAGGGCGGCGTTTACCAGGCACCGCGTCATGAACGTTCCTCCATGCGCACCATGATGAGCAGTCTGTCACTCGAGCCCTGGCCCGTGCTTTCCGCCAGCGAGCGTATCATCGCCGATCGAAGCCTCGATAGCGGCGCGCCATGGTTCCTTTCGATGACATCCGCGAAGGCGGGCAGGTTTTCAACGAGCGCCCTGTAGAAGGAATCACAGCACAGGATCATGATGTCTCCGGGCTGCATGCGCAGGGACTGCGTCGCTCCCCGGCCCTCCCTGCGATGGGGATGAAGCCCCCCACCGCGACGGTAAACAAGCGGCGCGGGATAGCCATAACTTGAGAAAAAAAACTCCCCGTTCTGCTTAAGCGAACCGTGCATGATGAAGAGGTCCTGCGCATGAAGGTGCTTGGCCCGTATTATGCGCTTCATCCGGGCAAGGACCCCCGATGGCGAAAGCCCGAGGCGCGCGAAGCTCTGCAGCACCGACTGCACCCCGGGCATGAGGATGGATGTCCCGGCGATGCCGCTTTTAATTCTGTACGCGGAGATTCGTATATCGTCCTCGCCGGCATCGTTTTCGAACACGTCATAAAACTCACGGATCATGAGTGATGCCGTTTCGTGGTATACCCGCAGCTCGAACCTGCCTATAACCGCGCCTGTCGGCGGAAGGAACTTTTTCTGGACCCTCGCGGCGAGCTCGTACTCCTTTTCAAGCTCCTTCTTTTTAACGATCTCATTGAAGAAAAAGCGGTTGACCGAAAGTATGGCGATCTTCGACGCGAATATCCTGAGCAGCCTTATTTCCCCGGGGGAGAACCTGCGACGCTGTCCCCCGGTGACGATAAGGCCGAGAAACATTTCATGGTAATAGATGGGCACGACCACCTCGCCGCCGAGGCGGTCAAGCTCGGCGATGATGGAATTTTCGAAGTGGATGGAGGGATTCAGCTTGCTTCGCACGATGACGTCCTCCGGGCCGTTTATCACCCTGAAGAGCATGTTGTCTTTTGATATCCTGGCGTTGCGGATTATTTTCCGTCGCCTGTTCTTCTGGTAAAAGATGTTGAACTCGTCCCTGTCGTGGTAGTAGAATATCAGCATGCCCGTTCCGACGCTGATCAGGTCGAGTATCTGGTCGAAGGTTGTGCGAAGGACCTCGTCGAACGACTCTATATTGAGGATGGAGTCCACCGTCTGGACGTAAAGGTCGTTGTAGCGTATGGGACTGATGTATGAATCTATGATGGTGTGCAGGTAGTTGACGACGGGCAGAAGCGAGACAATCACGGCGAAAAAGAAAACCACGGAAAAAGCGCCATCCAGCCCGAGCGCGGAAAGCCCCCCGGCGAACGCGAGGAGCAGTGCCACAAAAAGGAGGTTTACCCCGTAAGTCAGCGTGATGTTCTTGATCCTGTTTCTCATGGCTTAAGGAGCGAGTCGATATCGCGCACAACGGTTTCTACTATGGACGGCGCCGGCATATGTCCGTCGAGTATAAAAAAACGCCCGTCGACGATTGACAGATACGCCGCCCTGACCAACGCCTGAAAATCCTCCCTCTCGAACGCGTCCCTGCCGGTCGACGCACCACTCCGGGCCCTCACCCTGCGCAGCGCCTCCGCGGGCTCAAGGTCCACAAGGTAAACGCGGTCCGGTTCGGGAAAGTTCCTGCGCCGGTTTTCATCGATCACATGGTTCGCCGCAAGCCCCAGCGCACCCTGGTAGGCGGCGTTGGAATAATAATATCGGTCAAGGAGGACCATCTTGCCGCTCTCCAGCGCGGGCCGGATGTTGGTTGTCACATCATCATCCCTGTCCTGTATAAAGAGCTGCACCTGCTCCTCGGGCCCGGGCATTGCGTCGCGCTGGATCAACTCCCGTATTTTTCGCCCCCACGTTCCGTCCGAGGGCTCCCTGAGACTTACCACCGGAAGCCCGGCATTCGCATAATGCGCGAACACGGCCTCGCAGATCGTCGTCTTCCCCGAGCCGTCTATTCCCTCAAAAACAACGAAAAGCGGACGAACGCTCTTCATAGGATGTAATCGTCCCTCTTGCTCGATCCCCGGTCGAACTGCTCTTTGAAGCGCTCAAATCCGGGCCGATCAAGAAGAGCGAAGGTGAACTGCTTGCCCTGCTCCACCGCCGGCTGATCGTACGGATTGATGCCGTAAAGGTAGCCGGCATAGGCGGTCTGCATTTCAAAAAATATTATAAGCTCGCCGATAATCTCCGCGTCGAGGCGCGGAAGGATGATCGAGGCGTTCGGGCGCGATGCCTCGCGCAGCACCAGCTCGGTGGCGGATTCCTCAAACCGGTTGAGCCCGCGCAGGCTCTTGCGCGATATATAATCCACCTCGGGGATCCCTGGATAAAAATCGGGAATCTCCACATCGCACCCGAATTCGTTCAGCTTGAGGAAGGTGATGACCTTGTCGTTTGGTCCCTCCAGGTAGAGCTGAAGCTGTGAATGCTGGTCTATGGTCCCCAGCGCCGGTACCGGGGTGAGTCCCGAGACGACCGGTCTGCCTTCGGTATCACGGTTTTTTCCGAGAGATTCTGCCCACAGCTGGCGATACCAGTCGGCGAGGAGAAAGAGCTTCTTCGTATAGGGCATGAGCACGTTGATTCGCTTGCCCCGTGCCCGGTCGAACAGATAGTGGAAGGCCGCGCACAGGAGCGGGGCGTTCCGGAATAGGTCCATGCCGTAATAGCGTTCGACGGCCGTCCGCGCGCCCGAAAGCATACCCCCGATATCGATCCCCATGAATGCGGCGGGTACGAGCCCCACGGCCGAGAGCACCGAGAAGCGTCCTCCCACGTTCTGAGGAACGGGAAAGGTCGCGAACCCCTCGTCGGTGGCGATCTTTCTGAGCACGCCCTTTTCCGGATCGGTTATCGCGACAACGTGCTCGCGGTAGCGTTTGCCGACCTTCTTCTTCAGCATCGAAAGGAGTATGGCGAAATTAGCGTTGGTTTCGGTCGTGCCGCCGGACTTCGAAATGACCAGGAAGAGTGTCTCTTTCAGGTCCATGACATCCGCCGCGGCGAGAATCTCGAACGGGTCCACATTGTCGAAGAAATAAACCTTCGCCCTCTTTTTTCGCTTCCGCTCGTCGAGCTCGTTGAGATAGAGATGAGAAAGGGCGTTCCTGAGCGCCTGAGCGCCAAGCGCCGACCCTCCAATCCCGATGACGGCCAGCGTGGAAAAACGGTCCGCCACGGACTTTCTGAAGTGATCGATGGAATGCGCGATGGAATCGTCATAGGGAATTTCGAGGAAGCCGAGCCTACCCTCGGCCTTCTCGCGCGCCATTCGATTGAGCGCCTCGGATGCCAGATCCCGCAGCCCCTCGAGTTCCTTCGGGGCGATGCCGTGTTCCGGGCCGACGCCCTCTTCCATAAAGTAATTATAATCGAAACGTATCATGCGTTTCCTCCCTTGGACTTTTCACCTGACCCGGGTTCGATATGTTTCAGGAACAGTGTTGTGGCACCGATTGTCCCCAGGTTCAATGCCATAAAACCGAGCAGCGGTACAAGGCTCAGGACCCAGAAAGCGAGCCCCACGCCCATCGTCATGTAGCGATAGCGCCAGAGAAGCCCGAGCTTGCTTTTAAAAACAAACCGGCGCCGCTCAAGCGGGAAGTCAAAGAAACCGAAGCCCAAAAAAAACAACGCCGAGGCGAAGCTCAACATGGAATAGAGCAGGCCGCCAGCCACGGGAACCAGGTTGAGCAATAGAATCAGAACGTTGAACGCCCCGAGAATAATCAGCAGCCTTGCGGTATTCGAGGCCATCCTCGTGACATCACCAAGGATTAACCGGAGCGTGAGCGATTCATCATGCTTTTCGCCGCCGAAGAGCTCCTCCACCCTGGCCGAGAGCGGATCGTTGAACGGCGCGGTGATGATGCTCCCCGCGATGGAATAGAACAGTACCAGGAAAATCGTAACCGCCGCGAACAGAAAGGGTGCCGCGATCAGGCGCAGAATGGCGAGGTACCACGCATCGCCCTGCGGTATAAACGAAGCGAGCGCAGGATACACGTTCGTCCACGAAAACCAGACCAGGGCCGAGAGCAGGACGATATTGATAACAAACGGTATGATAAAATACCGCTTGAGCCCTTTGCGTCCACGGACAAGGCTGATCGCGCGGAAAGGGGCGAGAAATCCACCGGCGAAAAGCGCCAGGCCGGGGCCGTTGACTTTTTTATTCATGATCGGGACTTTCCTGTCATTCAACAGAAGTGTGGAACGGAATTGTACACGCCATTTTAGCGGATGTCAAACAAAATACGTCCGACTGCAGATGGAATCAGCACTTATTATAGTGCGATTCGGCGCGGCGGAGGCGGTTCATGATCGCCCTGCCGAGACCGGTCTCCGGCACCGATTCGGCAATGATGATGTCGAGCCCGCGCGAGTCGAGCTCGTGGAGGCAGGAAAACAGCCGCGCGGCGGCCTCACGGAGGTCACCCGAAGCGGATAATACCTCGATGTGCGCGTATCCGGCGGTGTCGGGAGGGGGGCGAAATGAGAGAAGGCCGGCGTTTCCGGAAATACGACCGGCAATGTCATTGTTCCTGACGATCCGGACGGGCGTCCGCGGTGAATAATGCGAAAGCGACTGCCCCGGTGCCTTCGGGCTCGGGCTCGGGCCGCTCGCGTCTTCAACCTCGCCGATAATTTTTTCGATCTCCTCGAGGGCCAGACCACCCGGGCGCAGGAGTACCGCTCTCTCGCCATCGATCCTGATAATGGTGGATTCCAGCCCCACCGCGCAGTCGCCGCCGTCCAGAATCATGTCGACGGCGTCGCCGAGCTGAAGCGCCACGTGGTCGGCCCTGGTGGGACTGATATAGCCGAAGGGGTTCGCGCTCGGTGCCGCGATCGGCCGCCCCGTCCGCTCAATGAGCGCGAGTGCGACGATATGGGCGGGCATTCGCACCGCCACCGTGGGTAGGCCCGCGGTCACAATATCGGGAACGGTATACTTTTTTTCGAAAACCAGCGTGAGCGGCCCAGGCCAGAAGCTTTCAATCAGGGAGCGCGCCCGCTTCGGGACCGTCTCTGTCAGGTTTTCGAGTTCCCGGGTACGAGCGATATGCACGATCAGCGGATCGAACGAGGGGCGGTTTTTCGCCTCGAATATTCGGGCGCACGCAACGGGATTGAGCGCATCGGCTCCAAGGCCGTACACGGTCTCTGTGGGAAAAGCGACAATCCCTCCCGCGCGGAGCAATCCGGCCGCCCTTTCGATACTTTCCGCATCCGCCTTTATCACATTCGCCACGACACCTCTCCGAAAATATGTATAATTATGGACAAAAAACCTTTCCCCTGCGATATACACCAGTGATATACGGTTAATATGCACAGAATAAATTGGTTTTCAATATGTACTATCGCGCTTCCCCCGCCGGAGGCGGGGGAAGCGCGGCCCTGCCTGTTGAATAACACTTTATTTACGGTGCAAAAACAATCAAATAAAATCAGGACGGCATGTTAAAAAAACCGGTCAAGGTCCTCTTTCTTTCATACGTTTATCCCCCAAAAACCATCGGGGGCATACAAACCTATATGCGCGATCTTACCGCTCATGTTGCGGCACAAAATTCTCCCACGTACACGCTGATCAATCCCGGCGGGTACGCATTTCTCGCGCTGTTTATACCCTATTCAATCCTCAAGGCGATCAGTCTCATCCGTCGCCACGGCATCACCCATCTGCACGTGGCGAGCGGTCCGCACTGTTTCCAGGCCCTGCTCATCAAAAAGCTCACCGGCGTGAAAGTTTCCATCACCATCCACGGCCTCGACATCATGATCGAGACGTTCCGTCTTGACCGGATCATCGCGTTCTTTGTGCGCCGCCTTGACCGCGTGATCTGCGTGAGCAACGCCACGAAGCGCGAGTGCGTCAGGCGCGGGGTGCCCCCGGAGAAATGCGCGGTTATCTTCAACGGGGTCGATCCCGGTATATTTCCGCTTCACCGTCCCCGGAACGAAATGCGAACCGAGCTTGAGGAAGCGCTCGGCATGCCGCTCGGTAAACGAAAGCTTCTGCTCTCCAACGGCCGCCTCGTAAAACGAAAGGGCGTGGAATGGTTCATCCGCTCCGTAGTGCCCCGCCTGGACCGTTGCTGTCTTTTCATTGTTTCGGGCGACGGACCCGAGCGCGACGCGGTGCGCGATGCGGTCTCTGAATGCGGCGTCGGCGACCGTGTTTTGCTCCTCGGCAGAACGAGCGACGAGCTTTTACGTCTGCTGTACAATACCGCGGATTATTTCATAATGCCCAATATCCACGAGCCCGGCACTATGGAAGGCTTCGGCCTCGTGATCCTCGAGGCGGCCTCCTGCGGCGCCTCCGTTATCGCCGCGGAAATCGAGGGTATCAGCGACGCCGTGGTGAACGGCGTCACCGGGTGGCTTGTGCCCGAACGCGACGCCGACGCATTCGCGTTGCACATCGCGAAGGCCCCCATTTCTCCGCGGAAGGTCGCCGACGCCGTACGTAAACGCTTCGACTGGAAGGTGATCGCCGCTCAATACATCGAGGAACTTCGGGGGCTGTAACATCCCGGCGGCCGGAAGGTCTTTTACTACGAGCACAAACCATGTGAAACGGAGGTATACCACGAACAAGCGAAAGGTTTTCTTCTCGATTCTTCTCTGCTCCGCGCTTTTAACCGCCGGCCCGGCGTTCGCCGCCGGAAATTTCGGTCTCGGTTTCGTGCTCGGTGACCCGTCGGGAATTACCGCGAAGTATTATTTAGGAAACGATCACGCCATCGCTGCGGGAATCGGCGATGCCGCGGGCCACGGCTTCTATATCAATGTGGATTATCTCAAACACTTCCGCGAAATCATCCCGGTGCCCGGGATGGCGCTGTATCTCGGAGGCGGCGGCGCCTTCCACCATTATCACCGCGACCGGCATGGCAGGGTGTGGGACGACGAAGACGAGGAAAACCGTCTTGAAACCCGATTGCCCTTCGGGATAAATTATGTATTCAAGCCCGTTCCCGTCGAGGTCTTCCTTGAGCTTGTGCCGGCTCTCGAGTTAGTGCCTGACGTCGATTTCAGATTGCGCGCGGGATTGGGCGCGCGCTATTACTTCTGACGGCGGCAATTTTTTGCGCCTTATACTGGTGCGCCATGGCGAAACGTCCTGGAACCGCGAAAACCGCGTTCAGGGAAGGAACGATACGCCTCTTTCGGAGGCCGGAACCGCCCAGGCAGAACGGCTTGCCGAAAGCATGGAAGCCGAGAAAATCGGTCTTATCATAACCAGCCCCCTGCAGCGGGCCGTTGAGACCGCGTCCATCATTAACAGGCGTATCAACGCACCCATCGAAATCGACGAGGATCTCATGGAACTCGATCAGGGTATGTTCGAGGGGATGAACTTTCGTGAGCTGTCGCGCGACCACGGGGACTTCCTCAAGCGCTGGGCCGCCGACCCCGCGTCGGTGGCGATGCCCGGCGGCGAATCGCTCACCGGGCTCCAGGAGAGGGCATGGCGCGCCATGTGCCGCATCACTTCCTCGTGTGACAGTACGCTCGCGGTATCGCACAATTTTACGATCACCACCATCCTCTGTAAAATCCTCGACATACCCCTTTCTGATTTCAGGCGGATTCGGCTGGACAACGCCTCGAAAACGATCATCGAAACCGCAGAAGACACGTTCCGGGTGATTGTCATCAACGACACCACTCACCTCGAATAATCGGCAAATCGCTTTTTACTTTACTTCTGCCCGCCCGCGGCTATTTTTCGACCATGCACGGATGGACCGGTAAAGTGCTCATCGTCGACCTCTCGAATGGCACCCACATGGTACAACGTCCCGAAAAGACGCCGTACGAAACATGCATCGGCGGACGAGGGCTAGCAGGTCGCTTTCGTTTCGACGGGGCCGGGCTCGTTTTCGACGATCACGATATGCCGCTGGCCCAAAAAGGCTCGGAGCTTGGAATTTAATGACGGCACTCTTTAAAAATACGCCGACAAGCTCGACGGGCAGGGCCTGTGCGAGCGGGGCGGGCCGCTCATTTGCACCGTCGACACCGATGTCACCTGGAACAGAGAGGACCCGCTGCGCGTTCCGTACGCAATGCCACAGGCTATGTCCCGAACATCGCTTTAAACGGGACGTGCCGGTGGCGCCCGGCGTGGTCGGCACCGGCCGCTACGGGATCTGCACCACCATGCCGCCGGCACTAAAAGGCGCACGGGGCGCGATTGTCTGCGGACACGAACTCTTTACTACGGGCACCGACGATCTTAACGAGGCCTTCAGCGGTCTCATCAACATAGAGCTCATGTGCATTGAGGAGTATCTTGGCCTTCTCAATTACTGAGATGCCGGACATCCCTGTGTGGAGGCGGCTATATTCCTGATGACAGAGGTTACCCATGATTGACACTGCATCCCTCGTTACCTTTATAGTCTACCTGGTTCTCCTTATGGCCATCGGCGTTTATTTTTACCGGACAACCTCAAACCTCGAGGACTATCTCCTCGGAGGTAGGGGACTTGGACGATGGGTCACCGCCTTTTCTGCCCAGGCCAGCGATATGAGCGGTTGGCTCATGATGGGCCTGCCCGGGGCCGTCTATCTCGGCGGCATGCCCGCCGCCTGGATCGCCATAGGCCTCTTCATCGGCACGGCGCTGAACTGGCGCCTGGTCGCGGCACGCCTGAGGGTATACACACAGAAGACCCACTCTCTTACGCTCGCATCGTTTTTCGAGGAACGCTTTAAAGATCCCTCCGGGCTCCTGCGAATGATTACCGCTCTGATCACCCTCATTTTCTTTACAATCTACGCATCATCGGGGCTTGTCGCCTCGGGCAAGCTTTTCGAGTCGATGTTTCACATCGATTACGCGGCCGCGGTCGTCCTGGGCGGAGCGTTTATCATCGCCTATACCTTCCTCGGAGGATTCCTCGCCGTATGCTATACCGACCTTCTTCAGGGGGCGCTGATGCTCGTCGCCATCATCGTCGTTCCGGCAGTCGGATTCTACATGGCGGGTGGTCCATCCGCGATCGCGTCGGAGATGGCCAGCAGGGGAATCCCCGCCGGCCTCTTCCCAGCGGGCGGGATCAGCGTCCTGGCGATCGTTTCGGCAACGGCATGGGGACTGGGATACTTCGGCCAGCCGCACATATTGACGCGTTTTATGGGGATACGATCGGGCTCAGAAGTGCCGGGTGCTACCGCCATCGCCCTGGTCTGGGTGGCCCTCTCTCTCGCCGGGGCGATAGCCGTCGGACTTATCGGCATCCCTCTCTTCAAGGGGCTCTCGGGCGGCAACGAGGAGAAGGTTTTCATTTACATGATCGACACTGTGCTCGCACCATGGATACGCGGAGTCATGCTCGCTGCCGTTCTCTCCGCGATAATGTCGACGATCGATTCACAGCTCCTCGTATCGTCATCAACCCTCACCGAAGACTTCTATCGGAAAGCCGTCAAGCGTGACGCTTCCGAACGCGAGATGATGATCGTCGGGCGCGTGTCGGTCATCCTTATATCGGTCATCGCTCTTCTTCTTGCACTTAAACCCGGCAACACCATCCTCGGCCTGGTCGCCTACGCGTGGGCGGGATTCGGTGCCGCCTTCGGTCCGGTAGTACTTGCCGCTCTCTTTTCCCGCGACACGACCTGGCAGGCGGCGCTTGCCGGGATGCTGACGGGGACGATCGTTTTGGTCGTATGGAAGAGCCTCGGTCTCGGAGCACAACTATACGAGATCGTGCCGGGGTTCGCCGCCAATGTCGTCGCGATTGTAATCGTAAACAGGTTCACCCGCGGCGCCGGCGAGGCCGCGCGGCACGAGTTTGACGAGGTGCTAACGATCGTACGGGATTTTTCCTCTTGACGGGCGCGCGGCGTTCCATATCATCGGGAGAACGGAGAGCGCCCGAGGGCGTTAGTAACCATACAACAGAGGAAGGAACACCATGAAACGCATTCTTTTCTGCCTCACCGCATTCGTCTTTGCAACCTCATGCGGACCTTCGGTCAACCCCCAGCTCAAGGCAAAAATCGACGGGCAGTTCGGTGCGGTATCCAAAAAAAATTACGGCGCGGTGGGCAGGTTCTTGAAACCCATGCCCTACGCTGTCGGACAGTACGTCATACTCGGAACCACGGATTCGAGCGGGAAGCGCTCGATCAGCCGCACCATGATCGCCGGCAAGGCGGACGGCGGATGGATAATCGAGAGCGCCACACTCAACTCCGCGGAGGAGACCGCCGTGCAGATGTGCGTTCGCGGGCTCGAAAAGGCGGCGGCGTCGGGAAACGCCGAGAGCGTCGAAATTGTATGGATTAAGATCAAGAACGAGAAAGGAGCCATCCAGCGTGTTGAAGGACCCGTCCTGGCCATGATGCGCTCTGTCTATAAAAACAACCTCTCGTCCCTCAACGTAAAGGCTGCCATATATGTGAACGGCGGGACTGTCTCGGTGCCGGCAGGCACATTCACCGCGACCAACAGGGTCGAAACGGAGGTCAGCTTCCTCGGAAAGACCCACCGCTCAACGGCATGGCACCATTCAGCGGTACCCATCAACGGCATGGTAAAGATGCTTTCCGAGGACGGCAAGAACCAGACCGTTCTGCTCGGATTCGGCTTCAAAGGGGCGGTTTCGGAATTCTAAAGAACGCGCTTTATATCCGCCCGGCCGGACATCGAGTATGTTCGGCCGCGGCGCTTTACTCGACCCTCTTTTCTTTGCCCTGAATGTAACCCCATCGCTCAAGCAGCTTGTTGACGTCCTTCGACAGGTATTTCTCGTTCGAGACACCGCGCAGACCCCGTTCCAGCGAGTCGTGCCAGTAGTACAGCGCTTCGCCGGCCAGTGCCGCCATTTCGGGAATGGGCTCGCCGCCCGCGGCGCCCGAAGAGGGGTCAAGCCTGAACGATCCGCCCCTCCGGGGGAAAACCGGCAGCAGGTAGCGGCCGGCCAGAAGCGCACCGGCGTCCGCCGCTACCAGCGCGCACGCAGCCCCGGCGGGTATCGTCTGGAAGCGTATCATGTCGCCGGGCGCCAGTGTAAAGGCGATTTCCTTTCTGCCGATTTTACGAATTGTCGACCGGCCCGAGCCCGGGGATACACACTCCAGATCGTAGAAAAACCCGTCCACCACACGCAGTCTGCCGCCTGAGGCATGTCCGTTTGCCGAAATATAGCTGTCCGGCTGCCTGAAGCGTTCCCCGGCCAGGACCCCCCTCATCCGGCGTGCGTCGTCCGGACGTTCGTTCACGATATTTTTCCGCTCGTTTGGGTCCTTCTTGAGATCATACAGTTCGGCGTATTCCTTAACGACATCGCCTCCCCAGTGAAACGGGCGCACGCCGAATCCGTAAAACCGTTCCGCGTACTTGTATCCGTGCGCGCGCACGGAATACATCATCCTTCCCTCGCTGTACACCGGCCGTTCGCCGCGCTCGGTCCCATCGAGGATCGGCCACATCGTTTTACCCTGAAAGCCCGGCGGCGTCCCGACTCCCATAAAATCGAGGATGGTCGGCGCGATGTCCATGCTCCGTACCTGTGCGTCAACCTTCATGTTTCGGAAGGCCAATCGCTTCTGGGGCTTGATAACCAGCGGCACACGCAATTCCTCGTCGAACTGGGTCTGGCCGTGGGAATACAGTGCCCTGACATCGGTATAGGGGCTCATTTCCTTGTCGGGGCTGAAAATCTCCCCGTGGTCGGCGGTCACCACGATAATCGTGTTGTCATAGAGCCCCAGCCGCCTCAGCGCGCCGGTCAACTTCCCGAGATATTCATCGGTATAGGCGACCTCGCCGAGATAGGCGCGAAACCACGGATGGAGCGAAGGGAAGCGCGCGCGCAGGGGCGCAAGATAGCGCGCCGGGGGGATATACGCGTTATGCGGTGCGTTATAGTTTATGAACAGGAAAAACCGCCGCTTTGCGTTAGTTTCGATCCATGCCACCGCCTCGTCGGTGATATCGACCGTGTCCTCCACCGTCGACTGGTACTCCGAAAGTTCATCGAAGTCGAGGTCCACCCCGATGCCGGTATAGTCGATTATAAAGGCGTTGTTCCCGATCGATCGGGTGATAAAGCCGTGTTCCTTGAGAATGCTCGTTATGGGCCGCGTACCGCTTCTACGGTAAAAAAACTCCTTCTCCTCGTCGCTGACCGGCGGATAGAAGATGTTCACACCGGTACGGGACGCCTGCACGCCCGCGAGCATGCAGATGGTGGAGGGCCTGGTCCAGTTGGAGACGACGAAATGATTACTGAAGGCGATCCCGTCGCGGGCGAGCGCATCGATGGACGGGGTGAGCCCGTAGCGTTGTACGACCGCATCGACCGCGTCGGCTCTCAGTGAGTCTATGGAGATAAAAACGACGTTCGGCGGGCGGGAAGATGTCGATTTTCGCGCGTAAATCCGGGGATTTGCAAGGAAGACGTGAGCGATCCGCCCCGGTGCGCCCGATAGCCTGATCTCGATGGAAGAATCAGCGAGCGAGACGCCGCCCAGATCGACCGTGCAGTCCTTCCAGCTTCGCTCGGGGATGCCATTCCCGCCGATCCTGAAAATTTCGTCGCGGCTTCCATCGCGGATCACGGAGATGGACAGATCGCAGCGCGAATTTCGCACACCCAGTCCCGCGAGGGAGAAACCGAGGGTCGCTCCGCGCGCATCGGTGTTCAGCGGGATGACGATACGGCAGGGCGAACCTTTCGCGGCGCCGATGTAGAGCGAGCGGCGCATGTTCTGGAACATCTTTGCGGCGTCGATCTCGAAGCCAACCTTGAGCAGACGCGGGGAATCGACGCCATATGGATTGCGGTAGAGCTTTTCGTATCGCAACAGGTCCGCGTATTTCGCGGCGAGCCCGTTGTCTTCCACGATCGCGGCACCGAATCCGTCAATAAGGTCGGCGGCTATTTCCTCTGTGTCCGTCCATCCCCAGACGGAACATCCCGCCTCGAGCAATACGCAAAGCACCAGTAGCGCAAGTGGCCCGCATCTGCGTCTCCGTTGTTTCCTCCCGCTCTTCACCGGCTTGTATTACAATACCCGATTTTCCGCATGGGGCATTGTACCCGTACGCTTTTTTTAGGATACAAAAAAATCATTCATTCGCCCGTTCCTCATCGCGGCCGCCGAATGGATCCCTGACAATAAGCGAAACACTAAATTTTTGACTGCGAAGTCGCACGTCGATCTTAAAAAAGTATTGCATTTGAGCCCGGTCGGTTCGAGTATAGAAAGTGCGGAGGCCATTCCATGAAACCGGCCACCGCGGCAAGGAGATCTCCCGATGATAATTGATGAAAAACAG
>JALOTJ010000062.1 GCA_025457965.1 Spirochaetota bacterium
CCCGACCGTACCATGCCGATTCGGGGGTGAACGTCAGGTTTCATGGCTGCGCAACGGGCCGGGTTATCCGTCCTGGGTATCGGCCGGAAATACTAACGTTCCGCGGTTACTGCGGACAGGAATCGCACAAAGGAAATCGTCGCGTTTTTGGCACAACCTGTAAAAGGGGAAACGCGGCCAGAGGAAACTCCGATGGAAAAAACCGAAAAGTCAGTGTCCGCGATGCAGATCGTCTGCTTCAAGGTCGGAAAGGAAGAATACGGAATCGACATCCTGAAGGTTCAGGAGATATTGAAGCTTCCGAAAATCACACGGCTGCCCAAGTCTGCGGACTTCATAATGGGGGTTATGGATCTTCGCGGAAGGGTTATCCCGATCATCGACCTGAGCAAGCGCTTCCGCATCGAGAACGGCGGCGCGGGAGTGGGGAGACGGGCCATTGTGGTGGACATTCGGAAAAAGCGGGTGGGGCTCGCGATTGACTCGGTAAGTCATGTGGTCAAGGTCGATGGCAAGGACGTCGAACCGCCCCCGCCCATTGTAAAGGGGATTTCCGGGCGGTATATTGTCGGAATCGCCAAACTCGCCGAGGGTTTTGTTATCGTGCTCGATATTGAGCAGATACTTACCGCGGAAGAGCTTACGTCTTTATAGGCCGCACTTTTTCCTGTATTCTTCCAGCGCCCGCGCCATGATAAACTTGAGTGGGGCGCCCGAGTCGCGGGCGGCCGTCGCGCAGTCCTCGTATTCCGGCTGAGCGGTTACCTCTCTCTCGAAAAAACACCCCTTTTTAATCCTGATCTCGTGTCCGTCGACTACCACTGTTACAAACGACCGCTCGAGTTTCTCGCGGCCGATCATTTGCACGCGCAGGCCCAGCGTGGTTGTCTCGGTATAGATGGTTCCGCGAACAGCGTCGAGCGCACCCGCCGGAGCGATGACGGTAAGCACGGTCCCCGGTCGGCCCTTCTTCATGTTTACCGGAATAAGGTATGCATCGAGCGCCCCCCTTTGCAGAAGAAGATCTATAAGATAGGGGTAAATCTGTGGATTCATGTCGTCGATGTTGCATTCGATCTGAAAGACGTCCTCTGTGACGTTTTGACCGGATTCCAGCAGCAGCACCCGTGAGTAGCTGGGAAACGGGTAGTTCCTGGAGCCGAAGCCGATACCTGTCCCCCGGACAATCGACGCGGGGGGAACTGCCGACTGCGAACCGAGGGCGGTGAGTATCGCGGCCGCCGTAGGTGTTACCAGTTCGCCCTCCCTGCCCGTAAACCGGCACCTGAATCCCTCCGCCAGCCTGACCACCGCCGGAACGGGTACGGGTATCTCGCCATGGCGCGTCCGTACGGTCCCGGTCCCGAAGTGGAAGTCGCCGAAGAAGATGCGCTGTACGCCAATAATTTCCAGGGCGATACAGAATGCGACTATGTCGATTATACTGTCGATCGCCCCGACTTCGTGGAAATGGACCTTTTCCCTGGGTACGCCATGTACGGCCGCCTCCGCCTCCGCAAGGCGGGTGAACACCCGCAAGGCGCGTTCCTTCACCTGTTGGCCGAGTGCGCTCGATCCGATGATTGTCTCGATGTCGCCGTAGTTGCGCTCGGTTTCGGTCTCCTCGCAACGAACACGGGCCGCGGTGCCGGCCATATGGTATTTGCTGATCTTTTCCGGCGAAATGCTCCACCCGGTGACGGAGAGCCTTGAAAGTTCCATCACCAGCGTGTCGTGATTAAGTCCCAAGTCTAAGAGGGCGCCCAGGAGCATGTCGCCCGAGGCGCCGAATTGCAGATCGAATGCAAGCGCATGGCTCATGGGGTCTGGGCCAGCTTTTCCAGGGTCTTGAGGGTCTTAAACGCAAGAAAGGCAGCGCCGAAACCGTTATCGATATTCATTACCGCCACCCCGGGTACGCAGGAGTTCAGCATGCCAAGGAGCGGAGCGAGCCCGCCGAAGGCGGCACCGTAACCGGTCGAGGCGGGAACGGCGATTACCGGCGAACTTACCATTCCCGCGATCACCGAAGCGAGCGCCCCTTCCATGCCGGCGACGACGATGATGACCGCCGCAGCGAGTATTTCCTCGCGATGATGCATGACGCGGTGGATCCCCGC
Organism: Spirochaetota bacterium; assembly: GCA_025457965.1. Classification (GTDB taxonomy): domain Bacteria; phylum Spirochaetota; class UBA4802; order UBA4802; family UBA5368; genus MVZN01. The sequence goes on from JALOTJ010000062.1 coordinate 2,121, forward strand.
GACCCCTATATCCTGGGCCATTGAAATATCGAGCCCCAGTATTTTCCCGGTCTCGAGCGATTCGGCCGCCACGGGAAGGTCGGCGGTTCCGGCGGTCGCGACGAGCACCCTGCCCTTGAGGAGCGCGGGCGGATTTTTAACGAGGCTGATGGTCCGCGCCTCTTCGCTATAGCGGGCCTCCGGGATGATCCTGCCGACGGCGTCGTATGCGTCGGCGTCGGCACGCGTGGCCAGGAGGTTGGCCCCCCGCTCCACGATCGATCGGGCGATGGTCGCCACCTGGGCGGGGGTTTTACCCTGACAGAAGATGACCTCGGGGAAGCCCCAGCGAAGCTCGCGGTGGTGGTCGACCTTGGCGAAGGAGATGTCCTCGAACGGCAGGTGTTTAAGATAGGCGAGCGCTTCGTCTTCTGAGATCGAGCCGCTTTTATAGTTTTCAAGCAGTTGCCGGAGCTTTTCGGTTGCCATGGGTTCAATACGCGGCGATCAGGATGGTTTCGAATTCATCGCGGTTTAAGGGACGCGGAGCGTTTTCGATAAAAGGGAAACCGATCGCTATCTCCGCGATGCGGGAAAACTCCGTTTTTGAGATATCGAACAGCGAAAGGCGCTGAGGGATGTCCAGGTCGAACTCCAGCTTGCGTACGCCTTCAACCGCCTTGATGGCCGCCTCGATTACGGTAATCTCCCGGACATCCTCGTCCATCACCTTTGACATTTGAACGTACTTGCCGGGTGTGGCGGTAAGGTTGTATTCCATTACATGCGGCAGAAACACTCCCATCGCCCGGTGGACCGGGATTCGTGTCCGCGAGGAGAGGGCCAGCGACAGTGCGAGCGAGAGGGAAAGACGCGAAACTGAAAAAGCCATGCCGGTCATAACGGAAGCATAGGACAGGTGCCCCCTCGCGGTGATGTTCTGCAGATCCCGGTAGGCGGCGGGGAGGTTTTTAAATATCAGGTCGATCGATTTGAGTGCGTAGGTGTTCACAAGGCTGTTGGTGCTTTTCGAGATTACCGCCTCGGTCGCGATTGAAAGGGTCGCCGTGTTTACCTGAGCGGTCGTTTCCTCGTCGATCTGGGCGCTGATACGCGGGTCGACGATGGTGGCCCGCGGATACATGTACCGGTGGCTGTAGACCCTCTGTATGTCCTGGCGCATGTCCGTAAGGAAAAACATGGGCAGGACCTCGAAGCCGAAGGACGGGAAGGCCGGTATGGTGACCAGCGCAACCGGGGGTTGTATCGAGGGGTTCTCGAAGAGGTCCTCGCAGAATAAATAATTGCCCGCAAGCACCGCCACGGCCTTGGCCGCATTGAGAGAATCGGTCCCGCCGAAGCCTGCGACGACGTCGCAGTGAGTTTTGCGAGCGTAGCTGGCGGCGGTATCGATGTCCTCGGTATTGGGGGAGTCCGCCATCTCGTCGTAAATGATGAAGCCAAGACTGGCCGCGGCCGCGCTCTTGGCCATTTTGTCTATGGTGTCATGAAACAATGCCAGATCCCTGGATGTTGTTATAAGGAGTATTCGCGAGCCAATGTTTTTAAGAATTGCACCAATGGAGGATATGACGTCCTGGCGGATGTATATCTCCGTCGGAACGTGGAACTCGGGGCTCAGGCTCGTTGTTGCGCTGGTGGGCATTTCTGTAGATGCAAAAAAAGCGGATGTCTCTTATCTCCGCTTTTTCCCTCCATATCGATCAGATTTGATTCGACAGGTCTATTTTCGAAGCAGGTTCCTCGCGATTTTATCGGCCACCATGGACAGGACCTTGTCGTCCTCGAACTTGTCGTAGGTACCGTTCTCTATCTGCTCCTTTATTTCCCGTACCCTTTCCGCGCGAATATCGGGAGTTTCCTTCACGATCCGGGTGTAGTTACCTATCTCGGCGGCCTTTTTACCCTCGGAGGATATCTGGACCGAGTCAAGGCGGGTCGTTTCCTTGGTTCGCGATACCGATTTGGTACCCTTCGGCTCGACGATATTGTTTATGTTCCCGATCTTATCTATAACCATGATCTTTATCCTTTTGCGGTATTCTGTTTCTAATATCGGTATAATCGGTCCAATCTTTAATGAATTTGTATATTCCTGATCAAATTATATAAAAAAGACTTGAATAGAGCAAGAAATATTTTACTTTTTCGCTATCCGGTGCCGGGGCGGCGCCTCCCCATCTGGTCATTCCGTATCATCACCACCGCCCCTGTTCCAGATTGCGACGGTGAACTCGCCTTTTGCAGTAATACTATCGGAACGATCCGCCATATCCTTTACCGTTCCGCTCAGGAATTCCTCGTGTATCTTGGTCATTTCCCTGCCGATAAGCATTTTTTCTTCGGGAAATACCTCGGTGAGGGCGGCAAGCAGGCGGCCGATACGGTGCGGCGATTCATAAATAACGATTATACCCCTGTGTTGACGGAGCTCTTCCAGTTCGCGGCGGCGCCTGCCGTCCTTTTTGCTTAAAAAACCGGTAAAAAACACCGATTTCTCGGGATATCCGGCAACAGAGACAATGGCCGAAAGCGCCGAGGGGCCCGGCACGGGGACTATGTCGATTCCGTGTTCCCTCGCCATCGCCACGAGGCGGCTGCCGGGGTCGGAAACGGCCGGTGTGCCAGAATCCGTTAAATAGCCAATCGATGCGCCTTCATGCATTCGACTTATAGCGCCCGCTATCCGTTCGTCGGAGGAGTGGGCATGAAGGGAGAGCGTTGAAATGCTTACGCCATAGTGATTGAGGAGTTTTCTGGTCTGGCGGGTGTCCTCGCAGTAGACGTACGAGACCTCCTCTTTCAGTATGCGCAGCGCCCTGAGTGTAATGTCCTCGAGATTGCCGATCGGCGAGGCGATGATATAAAGCGTTCCCGTTTTACGTACGGCTTTTCCCATGGAAGTCCTCCCGCCTCTCTTTGGCGCGCCCGCCCCGGACGCGATTAAAACCGGTCTTTTCTTCAGCCTTCCTGGCCGTCGAATTCGCCGTTTTCGAACCGGCCGACCAGGCCGATCGCTTCGTCAAATGAGATTGAACGCACCAGCGCGGCGCGCAGTCGCGCCGCATTTCTGAAACCGTGAAAATATCTGGCCAGGTGCTTGCGCATGAGCACTATCCCCGGCTCGCCGTAAAACTCCCTCATGAGCCGCAGGTGGCTGCGGACCTCTTCAGCCAGATTTGCGACCGAGGGGCGCAACCCGCTGAAAATCCAGGGATTGCCGATGGCGGCACGGCCGATCATCACCGCCGCGCATCCGGAGGTTTCAAGGCGGGCGATCGCGTCCCCGTATGAATGGATGTCGCCGTTGCCGATGACCGGCAGCTTTGACGCGGCGGCGATCAGGGCGATCGCGTCCCAGTCGGCGCTTCCCGTGTATTTCTGCGCGCGCGTACGTCCGTGAACGGCGATAAGGGATACGCCCGCGTCTTCGAGCCGCGGCACGAGCTCGCGGTAGTTCCTGGTCGATTCGTCCCAGCCGATCCGGATTTTAACCGAAACCGGGATTCCCACGGCCCCGGTGACCGCCGCGGCGATTTGGCCGGCGAGCGCCGGGTCTTGCAAAAGGCCGGCGCCCGATCCCCCCGAGCAAACACGCGGTGCGCAACACCCCATATTAATGTCGATGACATCCGGGCCGAGCTGTTCCACGCGCCTTGCGGCCTCGGCCATCACGCCCGCTTCTTTCCCGAAGAGCTGGATGGCGATCGGGCGCTCTTCCGGAAGAAAACGCATGAGCTCGTGGGTCTTCCTGTTGCCTCGCGCTATGCCTTCGGCGCTGACGAGCTCGGTGTACACAAGGGCGGCGCCATGCCGGCGCGCGATGCGGCGAAACGGCGAGTCGGTGAAACCGGCCATCGGGGCAAGCACCAGCCTTCCGGTTAGATCGAACGGCTTCATCGCGCGCACTCCCCCGTGAGGTCCCTGACATAGATGAGCTTGCCGTCCCCCTGGGAGTAGAAATCCTTTAAATGCGCCTCGAGGCGGTAGCCGCAGCGGGTATAAAAGCCCTGGGTGGATGCGTACTGACCGCGCGACGAGGTCTCAATATACAGGCGCCGCCCGCCCATCTCTCCGACGATGCATTCGGTCCGCGTCAGGAGTTCTCGGCCGAGGCCATGCCCGCGCAGATCGTCGTTTATCGCGATCCAGTAGAGGTCGTAGCTCGATTCCGTTGCGGGTATCGGGCCGAAGCAGGTGTAGCCCAGCATCCCTGAAGCTGAGTCCGCGAAAAGAAAATGATATCCGCTCGCGTCCCCCCGTGCGATGCGTTCATCGATGAGCTCCACCGCTATTTCGATCTCCTCGCGCGAAAAATAGCCCGAGGATTCGACTATTCTTCGGATATCGGCCGGGTCCGTGGCGCGAATCTCCCGGCGGAAGGCGGCGGTTCTCGTTGGATCAGGCGCCATTAAGGCCGTTCTCCCCATTGAGCGCGCGGACCCGCTCGATCTTTCTTGCGTAGGCTCCTTCCCACAGGCCGATGAAAAAGGCACGCGCGTTTGCCGGTAACGAGCGTATGCGGTAGCCCCCCTCCTGCGCCACCAGTATCGGAATACGCAGAGACCCGATCATGTACCCGTTGTTCTCGAAGTCCGCGGGCGAAAGCGGCCAGGAGCCGGTCGGGTCTCCCCTGGAGGTGTCGAACCCCAGGGCAAGGACCAGAAACGCGGGGTTGAAAGAGATGATGCGCTTCAGCGCCCGGCCAAGCGCGCTGCGGTAATCGTCGGAGGTGATGGTTTCCGACAGCGGGATGTTGAGGTTGAATCCCTCGCCTTCGCCCTCGCCGCGTTCGTCGGCGAAACCGGTAAAGTAAGGGTAGGCGTGCTGGGGATGGCCGTGTATTGAAAGCGTAAGCACGCCGCTATGCCGGTAAAAGATCTCCTGTGTGCCGTTGCCGTGGTGGTAGTCGATGTCGAGCACGGCGATCTTGCCGTACTTTGACAGGTAGTGCGCCGCGATGGCGGCCGAATTGAAATAGCAAAAGCCGCCGAACGCCCGCCGCTCTGCATGGTGGCCCGGCGGGCGTACCAGCGCATAGGAAAGGCGGTATCCCTGTAGCAGCGAGTCGGCGGCGGTGAGGGCGCAGTCCACGGAGCGCTTCGCCGCGATGTAGGCGTTGCGGTTTATCGGGGTGAAGGTGTCGATGCAGTAATACCCCGCCCGGAGCGGAAGCTCCCTCGGCGGTCGCGCCGCGTTGCGGATGGGAAACACGTAGGGATATATCGATTCGTCGGACTGGATGAGCGTACACACCCGCCTGAGATAATCGACGAAGTCGGCCGTATGCACGGTCTTCAACATCCGCTCCGGGTAGCTCCGCGGAGGGATTTCGTGAAAGATGCCGGTATCTTTTATCCCGTCGAGAATGGACTTTATCCGTACCGGGGACTCGACATAGCCGCGGTCGTGCACGTGATGTATCATGTGCCGGTCGTTTATCACAAGGGCTATGCGCCGGTCGATGGAAAGCACCGGAACGAGTCGCGGGGGCTGATTCTTTTTCACATAGCGGGGCGGACGAATAATGACGGGATCGTCACGGAACGAGTCGACGACCATGTCGATATAGCCCGGAGGGCAGGAGGAACCGTATTTACGCTCGAGTATGGCACGCACGATGTTCCGGGCGTCCACGAGCGCCAGCGTTCGTTCCTTCTTGAGCGGGTCGTATACCAGGTACGGGGCGGAGCCGCCGGGCTCGAGCGGGGTCTCGTACAGGGTGCCGGCCACGGGGCGGGCCCCGAAGCGCTCGTAGAATTTCAGTCGGGCCTGGTTCTGGCGCAGGTTATCGGGGCTGGTGACGAGTTTCAGGTCATCGGGGAGGCATTCGAAAAAGAGACCGGTGGCGTCCAGGAGCAATGCCTCGTCGCGAACGTGCTGATACAATACCCCGCCCAGTCCGCCGCCGCTGCCACCTTTCTGTACCGAGATGAAATCGAGAAAACAGAAGGCGATATCCGGCGCATGCTGAAGAAGGGCGAAGCCCTTCACCGTTCCGCGGGTATCGTCCGCGACGAAGAGGATGGAGCGGAAGCGGTACTTGAGGGGGTTTTTAAGCTCCCGCGGGAGGCGATCGATCGCCTCCTCGCCGATGCCGCCGAACTGCGCGCGCAGAATATCCTGGACCTGTTCCACGGCCTTCAGGTCTATCCCGGTGGTGGTGTCGTATATGCGCCTGATGCGAAACACTGTGCGATTCCGTCGGTATGTCCCGTGTCGTTTTTAAAGGTCGCCGATGATCCGGCCGATCATCGCGTCGTACGAAATGCCCGCCTCTAGCGCCGCGGCGGGAAAACCGCCGTCGGGCGCAAGGCACGGATTGGCGTTGATCTCCAGTATCCACGGCAAGCCCTCCGGGTCAACACGGAAATCGACCCGGGCGTATCCGCGCATGCGGAAGAAGCGAAAGCAGGCGAGGGAAATGGATTTCAGTCTTTCCATTAGCGGTGCGTCTTCGGCAGGGAAATCGAAGGTGCGCGGCGTATTCGCGAACTCAAAGCTTTCTTCCAGCCATTTCGCGCGATAATCGACTATTCTGAGCTTTTCAGGCGGATAGTCCCTGAATACGATCTCCGCCGGTGGAAGGACCTCGGGCCCTTCCGGTCCGGCGAGCATCGAAAGGTTGAATTCGCGGCCGTCTATGTATGCTTCCGCAAAACAGGCGCTCGCGTGTGATGGCGTACGGCGCTCCAGGTGCGCCAGAAGCTCCCGGCGGTTTTCCACGCGCACTACCGAATCATCAGTGATACCGGCGGAGGCATGGTCCCATATCGATTTGATGATATACGCACCGGGACGAAACGTGGTCTCCGCATCAGCGTCCATGGTAACGAACGGAGGGGTGGGAAGGCCCGCCGCGCGCATAAGACGCTTGGCGAGGACCTTGCCGGACGTGAGGAAAATGGCCTCGGTGGATGAACCGGTATACGGCAGTCCCATGCTGTCGAGCAGGGATGGGGCGAGATGAATGAAACGGTCCCGTCCTTCCACCGCTTCAACCAGGTTGAATACGAACGCCGGTTTGATCGCCGACAGGCGCCTGCGCACGGTATCCATGTTCAGCCCGAACGCCACAGGGACGGCATCATATCCCAGGCGTGCGAGGGCGGCGGAAACCGCGCCGGCCTGAACGATCGTGTCCTGTTCGTCGAGAGGGGCGTCCGGGGGTATCTCCGCGTGGAGCATGACGGCCTTTTTCATGCGCTTGCCCGGGTCAGGCGCGAGTCCGCCTGAAATGAGAGCGGTCCGCATCCGGGATGCGCGCGAGTGCGGAGTCCATTATCGATCGGATGAGTTCGATATAGTTAATCCCGGCAAGCGTGGCGATGATGGGAAGATCGGAATGAGTGGGATGCAGCCCCGCCAGGGGATTGACCTCCATGAAGCCGGGAACGCCGTCGGCGCCGGAGCGCAGATCGATTCTTCCGGCGTCGCGGCATTCGAGCCCGCGCCATGCGGACAGGGCGAATTCCGCGGCCATGCGCGCCTCGGGGTCCTCTGCCAGCCGGTAGCTTACGCGCTCCTCGCAGAGCTCCTTATTGCTAAGTGAGTACACCGCCGCTTCTGCATTGTCGTTGAGGATGATCTCTGCAACACCGATGACGCGGGCATTCTCGCCGGTGCCGACGATCCCCGCGGTGAATTCCCTGCCCGGAAGATAGGTCTCGACGAGAACGGGCTGGCGGTAACGGGCCAGAAGCATGGTAACAACGTCCCGAAGCGCATCGCGGTCGGCGATAACCGAAGCCGCACATACCCCCTTGCCGGTCCCCTCGGCAAGGGGCTTGGCGAACAATGGAAAGGGCAGGTCGATGGAATCGATTTCGCGGGGCGAGGAAATGCTGGCAAAATCCGGCGTGGGGACCCCCAGGTCGCGGACCACCCGCTTGCACAGGGCCTTGTGCATGGTAAGCGCGAGCACCGAAGTGTCGGAGAAGGTATAGGGGATCCGGTACGCGTCCAGGATGGCCGGAACCTGGGCCTCGCGGGCGATGCCGTACAGTCCCTCGGTGACGTTGAACACGATGTCCCAGCGGCTGCCGTCGAGAAGGCGCGGAATGAGCGCTCCCAGATGCCCTATCCGGTCGGTCTCGAAGCCCAATTCGAGAAGCGCCGAATCTATCGCGTCGATCGTCTCGATGCTGTCGAATTCGGCGACATCCTCCTCTCCGTATCCCATCGCCCGGTAATCGTCTCGAAGATCGTAGGCGATAGCGACGCGCACTAGCGGTTCTCCATGCTGCATACCCCCGTCTCGGCGGTATCCGGATACCGGAAGAGAAGGTTCTCGTAGTTGCGGAGCAGAATGTCGTCACCCTCGCGGCCGGCCAGGTATTCAGGTAAAAGCGGTATCTTGCCGCCGCCGCCGGGCGCGTCGATCACGTAGGTGGGGACGGCAAACCCCGTGGTATGGCCCCGCAGGCCCCGAATAATGTCTATCCCCTTCTCGACGGTGGTGCGAAAGTGCGATGAGCCGAGAATCGGGTCGCACTGGTAGAGGTAATAGGGCCGGACGCGGGCGCGGAGCAGGCCATGATACAGGGAGCGCAGGGTCTCCACGCTGTCGTTGATCCCGGCCAGCAGCACTGTCTGGCTTCCGAGCGGGATACCGGCGTCGGAGAGCCGTGCCAGGGCCTCCACGGCCTCGATGGTAAGCTCGTCGGGGTGTGTGCAGTGTATATTCATCCACAACGGATGATAGCGTTTGAGCATTCTTGTCAGGTTGGCGGTGATGCGCTGGGGCAGCACCATGGGTACTTTGGTTCCTATGCGGACGATCTCGACGTGCGGAATACGGCGGAGGCGGATGAGGAGCCATTCGAGCTCGTCGTCGGGCAGGGTGAGGGGGTCGCCTCCGGAAAGGAGCACGTCGCGGATCTGCGGCATCGCCTCGATGTACGCCAGGGACTTCTCCCACTGTCTTTTAGAACACGATTCCCCGGCGGAACGGCCCACCATGCGCGAACGCGTGCAATAGCGGCAGTAGGTGGAACAGAAATCGGTTACCAGGAAGAGCACACGGTCAGGATACCGGTGTACGATGCCGTGTACCGGGCTGTCCGATTCCTCGCCCAGCGGATCCTCGGACTCTCCGCGGGACTTGAAAAGCTCCGCGGTAACGGGTACCACCGACCTTCGAAGGGCCTGACCGGGGTTATCATGCTCGAGCAGGCTCGCGTAATACGGGGTGATGGACAGCGGCATGGCCCCGTTTCGCGAATTGAGGGCGTGGTGTTCGTCCTCGGACAGTTTAAGGAATCCCGAAAGCGTTGATGCGTCGTGAATTCGGTTGCGAAGCTGCCATTTCCAGTCGTTCCACTCCGCGGCCGTGGCGTTTGGAAAGTGTTTCTTTCGAAAGCTTCTGGTTTTGGGACTGGATATGAACCTGGTGTAGTGGATCACCAGCCTGGCGGGTTCCGGAACAAGGATTCCGGGGTCATCTATGAGTGAAAGTGCGGATAGGGAGGGAGGCTCCTCCGCGTCACATTGTTCCTCCTCCTTTCCTCCGGGGTGTGCGATAAACGCGCTCGGAGGTTCTCCTGCTTCTCCTGAGATTTCAGTCTCTAAAAGTGAGGGCGTATCCTGCATTCACTTGCTCCTTGTTCACAAGGTTTTTTGCGACATAACGCAATAATTCACCTTTTTTTAATCGAGTCGAAAGTGCATTACTATTAAAATACCCATATGTCAACTTGTATTCGTACTTCAGACGCAAAATAGAAATTTTTTTTCATTTTTCCGGTCCAGAGCATCTCACTTTATTTGTTCGACAGATTATTATGGAGATGAAGTTAATTTTCATGACAGGGGAATTTAATCCGCCCGAGGAACATTCGATTGCCCGCCGGGAACCATTCGTCGATATGCAATGAGACGACGGTATTTTTCTTGCAAAAGTCGGACATCCGGCTTAGAAAGAAGCGTGCCCGATGCACGAGGGCCTGCCGTACCCCACCATCCCAAACGAGGAGATGCTCCATGAAAATAGTAAAGTCCCTTCTGGCCGTCGTTATCATCCTTCTCGCCCTGCCGCTGTATGCCGGGGAGAAGCTGTTAACCATCATCCATACCAACGATCTGCATTCGCACCTTATGGGCTTTTCGCCCGAGCTCGATTATACGCCCGGCAAAACCGGCGACGACGCCACGCTGGGGGGCTGGGCCAGGGTCGCGACGGTCATCAAGCGCGAAAAGGCCGCCCGGACAAACCCCTCGCTGGTGCTGGACGCCGGCGACTTCACCATGGGATCGCTTTTTCACATGCTGGCGCGCGAGGAGGCGATCGAGCTGTCCCTGATGAAGCGCATGGGGTACGACATGGTGACCCTGGGAAACCACGAGTTCGACCTCATGCCGGGGGGGCTCGCCCGGATTCTCAACACGGCCAAACGTAACGGCATGCCCGAGATCGTCTTTTCATCGGCGAAATTCAGCGCCGAGAGCGAAAAGGACGATACGCTCGAGGCGGCGTTCAAAAAGGGCCTGGTTAAACCCTACAGTGTCAGGACCGTAAACGGTATAAAGATAGGCTTTTTCGGAATTATGGGCGAAGTGGCGATCGGTGATGCGCCATTCGCATCGCCGGTAAAGTTTACGCCGCCGGTCGAGGCCGCGCGGGAGATGGTAAGGGTCCTCCGCGAGGAGGAAAAGGTCGACATGGTGATCTGTCTCTCGCACAGCGGGCTGTATCTGGGCAGCAAATCCGAGGACGAAGTGCTCGCCAGGGAGGTCAAGGGCATCGACATTATCGTGAGCGGCCATACCCATACACTGGTGGAAAAGCCCCTGGTGGTTAATACCACCATCATCGTGCAGGCCTGGGAGTACGGCAAGCGGGTGGGTGTGCTCGATGTGGCCTGGAACAGCGGCAAGGCCTCCATCAAAAGCTACAAGATGATAACGGTCGACGATTCCATCCCGGCCGATATGGACATCCAGCGAAGGATCGAGTCCTATATCGGCGATATTGACCGCAGGGTCCTGAAAGAATACGGCCTTTCCTACTGGAAGATCATCGCCCGAACCGGCTTCGACATGCCGATCCTCGAGGACGAATCGCCGCTTGGCAACCTCATCGCCGACTCCATCCGCTGGTACGTGAATAAATACGATTACGATCCCGCCGATCCCGCCACGAAGGTGGTGGCGTCGATCGAGGCGAACGGGGTCATTCGCGACAGCCTGCTCAAGGGCAAGACCGGTAAACTCGCCGTGGCCGACATCTTCCGGACCATTCCGCTGGGCATCGGCATGGACCAGACCATGGCTTATCCGCTGGTTTCGTGCTATCTGTACGGGTCGGAATTAAAGAAAGCCATGGAGATCCTCACCAGCATCTATCCGCTCAAGGGAAACTCCTATTTTCTCCAGATTTCGGGCATCCGTTTCACCTACAACCCCCGCCGCGCCATATTTGACCGCGTAACCGAGGTCTGGATAGGCTCCGAGGAGGATGGATACGTGCCCCTGGACTACTCGTCGTCGAACAAGACCCTGTACCGCATCGCCGCGAACATCTATGATACGACCTTCCTGAAGGTGATTGGAGGGTTTACGTTCAATATTCTCACCATTATCCCCAAGGACCGCCAGGGGAATTCCATCAGCGATCTCGTCGCTCACCGTGTCGACGCGGACAAGCGGAAGCCCGGCATCCAGGAGCTCAAGGAGTGGGTCGGGGTGATGGAATTCATCAAAGGCTTCCCCGACCTTGACGGCGATGGGCTGGCGGACGTTCCCGAAAAATACCGGGCCGGCCTGGACAGGGTCGTAAAAGCGCCTAGCCTCAACCCATTCAACCTGCTCTCAAGGGGGACGGCCGTTACCTGGGTGATGTTCGGGATTTTCGTGCTGGTTCTGTCTCTGATCGCCTTTATCGCGAGGTTTTTTATTAAAAAACTGAGGAAATAGTAAAAACTTTTTATAAAGCGCCCTGCCCGTTCGTATTAATTACAGGGTGCGCAGGTTTGCCGCGGAAAATGTCGCTGGGACCGCGGGTGGCCGTAGAGAACGCCGGGGCCATCCCGGGTCTCCGGGGCCGGCCCGCCGGGCTCTTTCCGCGGCCGTTTTTCCCCGCACCGGTCAATCCTGAATTGCCGTACGAGGTCAGATGCTTTCCAGTGCTGTTTCGGTAGCGGTGCAGGGTATCGACGCGGTGATCGTCGAGGTAGAGGTCGATATCGTAAAGGGCCTTCCCGGCTTTACGATCGTGGGTCTTCCGGACTCAACGATTAAAGAGGCGCGCGAGCGCATTCGTTCGGCGGTCGAGAACTCCGGTTTTGAGTTCCCGCCGAAGAACTTCGTGGTGAACCTGGCGCCGGCCGGTTTTCGAAAACAGGGCGCCAATTTTGACCTTCCCATCGCCATGGCCATTCTCGCAACCACCGGCCAGATCGACTGCGAACACTATTCCATCCCCATGGTGGGCGAGCTTTCGCTTGACGGAAGGATCAAACCCGTGCGCGGGGCGATCGCCATGGCGATCGGGCTCTACCGGGCGGGATATCGGCGCGTCATTGTGCCCTTCGACAATCGCTGCGAGGCCGCGGCGATCGAGGGCATAGAGGTTTATCCGGCGCGGACCATCAAAGAGGCAATCGAGACCTGCGCGGACGGCCGCGCGCCGTTTACGGACGGCGGCGATCATACAACCCCCCGTCGCCATCGCTACGATTTCGGCGACGTCCGAGGGCAGGAGACCGCCAAGCGCGCGCTCGAGATAGCCGCCGCGGGACACCACAATGTGCTGTTATACGGGCCGCCCGGTGCGGGCAAGACCATGCTGGCGAAACGCCTGCCTTCGCTTCTCCCCGAGATAACGCGCGAGCAGGCGATTGTTACCACGATGATCCATTCGGTGGGGGGGGCGCTTTCGCCGGGCACGGGGCTCATTCTCTCGCCGCCCTTTCGCTCGCCGCACCATACGGCATCCGATGTCGCGCTGGTGGGAGGGGGGCGCCTGCCCTCGGTGGGAGAGGTCTCGCTGGCGCACAACGGGGTCCTGTTCCTCGACGAGTTCGCCGAGTTCCCGGGTCATGTACTGCAGGCGCTCCGGCAACCGCTCGAGGATTGCGAGATCACCGTTTCACGCGCTTCGGGGAGCGCCACCTATCCGGCCGACTTCATGCTGGTCGCCGCGAGCAATCCCTGCCAGTGCGGATATCTCTTCGACCCGGAGATACCCTGTAAATGCTCGCCGCCGAAGGTTGAGGGCTATTTCAGGAAGATTGCCGGCCCCATACTGGACCGTATCGACATCGAGGTGCTGGTCCCCCGGGTCCCCTGCCGCGACCTGCTCGACGACGGACGGGGAGAACCCTCGGACGCCATCCGCGAGCGCGTCGGTCGCGCGCGGGAGATCCAGCGCGGCCGCTTTGCCGGCGGGCGGACGATTTACAATTCGCGCATGACCAACGACGAGATAAAAGAACACTGCACGATCGACATCGAAAGCCAGAGAATTTTCGAATCGGCGGTAAAGACCATGAACCTCTCGGCACGATCGTTCTTCAGGGTGCTCAAGGTCGCACGCACCATCGCCGACCTCTGCGCGAGCCCTTCAATAACGAAAAGCCATCTTCTTGAAGCGCTTTCGTACAAGAACCTCCAGCGGCACTACGACGTATAATCACCCGACTTGCTGCGTAACTGACAAAAATGTCATCGCGAGGAGGCCGCAGGCCGACGTGGCGATCTCAACAGGCAATAGTCTATCCACGAATCCCGCCACTAAAAGAGATCGCAACGCCCCGATACGGCCGGGGCTCGCGATGACACTCAGTAAAGCAACAACTCTACTCTTTTGGCGAAATATACATGGTGATCGCCGCGCGGACGACCTCGGTTCCCGCCGTGTCGGTTACGCTGACGATTACCGGAAAGTCCTTCTTCGCGTCGAGGCCCGTGGTCTCGATCGAACAGCGCGCGGTCAGATCGGTGCGTGCGAGCTTAAGGTATTCGATGTTCATGCTTCGGGGTATCCAGCGCATTTTCGCCGGGAGGGTGACATCGAGTGTCATGCCGGCGGCAAGCTCGCAGAGGTTGCCCATGGCCAGCGCATGCACCGTGCCAAGGTGGTTCTGAACGCGGCGCCGTTTCCTCATGCGTATCTCGCCGTACCCCGGCCTGAGTTCGACAAAACGGGGACTGATGGTGCCGAAATAGGGTGCCTTGACACATACGAGGCGTGAAAAAATCGATTTTCCCAGAGGGAGCTTCGCGAAACGATTATACATCGACAGTGCCAGGCTCATGTTTTTCTCCTTTCACTTATGTGGAATGCAAGGCGTCTATTTGAATTTTTCGAAGAAGGCCGAGAGTATCCGCGTGAATATCTCGATCTCCTCCGGGGCGAACCCGTCTTTTATCGCTTCATTGGTCTTCCTGGCGATCCTGGCGGCCCGGGCCGCTTCTTCGATGCCCTTATCGGTAATTGCGATAAGCGACTGCCGGCGGTCATCGGCCCTGGGCATGCGCCGCACGAAGTCCTGCCGCTCCATGCGGTCCACGAGGCCGGTTATCGCCGAATTGTCGATGTCGAGCATGCGGCCGAGCTCGTTCATCGGCCGGGCGTCGCGTTGCTTGAGCAGAAAGAGAATGCCCATCTGGGCCGGTGACACGCGCACGCCCGCGGTGGCAAATTCACGCTTCAGATGGTTTTTCAGCCTGTGCTGGGCGCGCGAAAGCAGATAGAGCAGCCGGTCATCCATCATCGATCTCCGTGGAAAATAGTTGATATATCAATTGTTTATATGCATACTGTATGTCAAGCATTTTTGACCCGCCGGGGGAAAATCTATTTTACTGAATCGACTTTACCGTCGCCAACGGAAGGGAGGCGCGATTCCCTCTGAATGCCCGG
>JALOTJ010000063.1 GCA_025457965.1 Spirochaetota bacterium
TTTTAAGGATGGTCGCCCCCCAGTGATGGAGGTCCGCCTCCAGGAAATGTTTGGTTTGCTTGAAACACCCTCAGTGAATGAAGGCCGCGTGCGAATTTTATTGCACTTACTATCACCCGGCTACAAACCTGTGCAGGTTACGCAGGATTTGAAAAGTTTCTGGCAAACCACTTATCATGATGTGCGCAAAGAACTGCGCATGCGCTACCCCAAACATCATTGGCCCGAAGACCCCTGGACGGCCGAGGCGGTGAGAGGAGTGAAAAGAAAACCTCATCCCTAGCCCTTCTCCTTCCGGGAGAAGGGGACAATCCAGGTTTTAATTATTTCGATTTGTTAAAGATTGGTGGTGCTGGTTAAATGCTTTTTAATTTCATTCAACACTTTCGTAGAATTATTCAAGACTTCTTCATTATTAAATCGAATTACTTTTAAACCGTGAGATTCAAGCTCTTCAGTCCTCAACTTATCATATTCAGTGTTGTTATAAAGCTCATGGATTTTTCCGTCCACCTCAATTACTAGCTTTGCTTCATGGCAATAAAAATCCAGGATGTATCTGCCGATTGGATGTTGCCTTCTGAATTTAAAGCCTTCCAGTTTTTTCTCTTTCAATTCTTCCCATAATATTCTCTCGGCCGGTGTCGGGTTTTTTCTCAAATCCCTGGCAAGCTCTATTATATAACGCGGTGACCTGGCTTTAACAGTCATCGTTTACATGCACTCCAGCTCATCTCTTATTGCCCCCCTCCGGGGGGAAAGGGGGGCATTAAATGTCGTAAAAAAATAAGACTCCGGGACACCTCACCCTTCCTGAATCTCTTCGAGCAATGCGTCGACGTACGCGCCGATCGTCTCTATATGCGGGCGCATCTCGTACTCGAGGATATCGGAGAGGCTTATGATGTCATTGTTCTCGAGCGAGGTGAGTATCTGCGAAAGCAGGTCGTTCAATGTGCGATTTCGTTCCTCGAGCGAAACGCCGTCGACCAGGATGAGCGAGGGATCGACCCGGAACACGGGGGCGCACTGGTAACAGGCGCGGGTATACGCGTAGATGAATTCTACGAACGAACGGAAATGCCCCGATGCGTCGGAGTCTTTGCCCTCCTGATAGAGCCGGACCGTTTCCGCAAGCGAGTCCGCCTGGGCGCCGATCTCGTCCTTTACGCGGCGCAGCGATTCCATAAGCACGTCGGGCGATTCCAGGCTCAGCACCACGAGGCGGCGCAGGTTCTCGCTCATCAGCATCATCCGTAAAATCTCCTTGATCGCCTGAAAAATATCGCCCTTTTGCCCGAAAACCGCCAGGAGAGCTTCGCCCTCCCCCGCGGCGCGCACCGATTCCGAAAAACCGGCCAGTCGCTCCAGATAGTCCTTCACCGTTGCATCGCGGCAACTCACCTCTGCGGGCGCGACCCCCAGGAGCGAGAGCGTGGAGACGACGACCTCGCCGAGCCACTCGGCGCCTCCCGCGAGCGATTCCGCGGCGCCCTGCTCCACGGCGCGTTCCTCGAGCGAACGGCGAACAAATGCATCGGCCCTGTCGCAATAGGCGTCACCCTCCTCGAGGGAGGCGATCACGACATCGGCCCGGGACTGGACGATACAGTCGATAGAGCGCACCGACTCCAGCGGCATGTCGGGTAGGCTTTCAACCATGTAGGATTCATCGTTTATACGCGCCTCGGTAAAGATGAGCTCCCGCTCCCGTGCCCAGTCGGACACGGAGGCGATTACATCCGCCACGCTTTTTTCGTTCTCCAGGCTGAAATTTATGGGAAGGCCGTTGATCCGGATGTCCACTGCTCCACCTCGCACGGGTAATCGTACCTTATTTTTCTTCGCTTCCGCCCTGCATGCCCTTCATCTGGTTCTTCATCCAGTCACCCTGCGACTTGGCCCCCGATATGGACTGTTCCATGGTCGAGAACTTCCTGCGGAGCTTGTCCTCATACTTTTTCAGGTGATCCTGATGGCGCTCTATCCGGCTGTTGGTCGCCTGGATATTGGTGTCCTCGAGGTCCATTTTATTGGCTATGATGTTCTTCCCCGAGGAAACATACGGGCGAAGGACCGTTTCAACCCGGAAGGCCATGCCGCTGTCGATGCGGTTATCGCCATCGTTATCCGAACCGAAAAACTCCTCAACACCTTCCGGATTATCCTTCAATGTAGACAGGAGCCGCTCCTCGTCGACGACGAGCTTGCCCTCGCGGATGTTCTCCCACGAGGCGTTGATGGCGCCGGTGGAGACGCCCATCTGGGTGATGAGCTTTATCGGCTTTTCGGCGCGGCTGGGATAGGCGTTGCTGACCGTTTCCTTGAGCGTGTTCTCCAGGCGAAGAATGGTCATATCGCCCACAAAAAGCCCGTTTTTGTGCTTGTTCGATTTATAGTCGCCGGGCTTCTCGCTCTTCTCGGTCTTGATGAGCAGCCTGTTTAATTCAAGGTAATTGTTGTACGCCTCGACGAAGGCCTTTACCTTCTCGACGGCCTTCTGGACGTTCGGCTCGACCTTGACGGTCACCACACCGTCCGATTTGGCGCGCAGATCGAGCGTAAGGCCCTTGACAACATCCGTGAGTCCCTCGTTTTTATCGCGCGTTACCTCTATACCGTCGACCTTCACCCGCGCATCGGCGGCCTTCGCCACTTCGTGCTTGGGATCAAGGAGCCCCTTTCCGTCGAGCGGGGTGAAGATGGCCGCGTCGGAGAAAACCGAAGCCCCCTCGTTGCCGTAAAATATCACTTTTGAAATGGTTTTGCCGTCGAAGTCCGCGCCCACGGGGATTTCCATCTTCCCGCTGAACTTTTTATCGACGGGGTACAGCTTTTCCTCGCGCTTGTCCCCGACCTGGGATACCACGCCGATCCCCAGCACGTCGGAGATTTCCTTTTTCGGCTCCTTCTTTTTGAGCGGGCGGATGCGCGACACGTTATACCCGTGAAGCTCGATCCCCTTTATGACGGTCTTCTCATCCGGGCCGATCTCGAGGCGGTAGGGAAGATTGTCTTCCTTTTCCTGTTCGGGAGGCGTATGGTTTACGTTAAACTCGATTACCGTGTTCTTTTTCGCCCCCACGCCGGCCGGCAGCACATATTCGCGCCACAGTGCGCCACTGATCGAGATTTTTTTGCCGTCCTTGTCGACCTCGATACTGCCTTCGTCTTTCCCGGGCTCTTTGCCCGCGTAGGGCACGAAATACTTGTTGTCGAACACCAGCGCGGTCTTCTGCTTTTCCGCTCCTTTTTCGCCCTTTACCAGTCCTATGGCATAGAGGAAGTCCTTGCCCTCCGACAGGTTTATCTCGCCCTTTTTACCCGAGGTTTTGGATTCGAGCGTGAGCACATGCTTGTTCTCCTTGGTATTGACGTACGAGGTGGAGACGATGTCGGATGCGGCCTCGTCGATCTGCTCCTGCAGCGATTTGAGCGTGCCGCCGCGAAAACGCACGATTTTGGACACGCCGTTGATCTCTATCTTGAATTTCCCTTCGGGAAACCGCTGGTCGTCCGCTATGGAATCGGTGGAAAGCCGGTGTGTCGAGGCGAGCTCGAGCACCTCGAGCCTGCGCACTCCCTTATCGGCATACCTGTTGGCCGTGGCGTCGATGACGCCCGGATTGGATGACAGCGCCGACTTGTCGGCATAGGCCGCCCTGTGGCCGTAAAGTTCCCGTGCGGCCGCGTTGACTGCATTGACCCTGGTCCGGAGCTCCCCCAGGGCCTCTTTGCGCCTGTTAAAGGTGGCCTTTTCGTCCTCCCACTGACGGATCGGACGGGCTTCTACCTCTACAAGCTTTTTTATTATATCGTCGGTGTTGAGACCGGAGGCCATGCCTCCAAAAGTGACCGGCATACGCTACCTCGTCCGGACCTCCCGTCTTCCCGAGGGGGAACGGTCCGCCCGTATAAATAAGCAACTCCATAAAGGTACCGAAAATGGTATAAGCATTCAATATATTATCGGCATAAACGCGACATAACATTATACCATTACCGCCGGTCACGGAATCCGCTACCGCGATTCGTCCACGAACATGCCGATAAAATCGTGCATGTGCTTGAGAAGCTGTATAAGCTCCCTGGCCGGGATCTCCCGCACCGTCTCGTTGGTCCGGCTGTCCTGGACCTTCATCACGATCCGGTGGGTGTCATTGTCCACCGCGAAAGCGATCTTCCTGTCCATGGATCTGGTCGCCGAATTGAGCATGGAAGCGAGGCTGTCGGCGTTTTCCCTGCTGAGAGGGGGGCTGCCCCCATCGTCTTCCCGCACCTTATTGTGCGCCTGGCCGGCCTGTTCCTTCAGTCCGGCTATTCTTGTCTGTCCGGTGTTTACCGGCATGACTCTGTTAATATCCATCGTTTCCTCCTTGATATGGCTCGCCGCTTGAAAAGCGGGCCGCAGCCATTTTCCCCCGTCCTACCTCCCTGTTAGGGCGAAAAAGGGAACCTGCTCCGGCCTCCCAACCGGAGCGGGATGAAACAGACTGCACTGCGTAGCCCGTCTCAGTTTTAATAAGGACCCTCACTGGAGCAGTTGCAGTATAAGCTGAGGCTTTTGATTCGCCTGAGCCAGCATCGCAGTACCACTCTTCACGAGGATCTGGTTCTTTGTGAACTCAACCATTTCCGAGGCCATGTCCGCGTCCCGTATCCGGGAATCGGCAGCGAGCATGTTTTCGTAATTCCGCGACAGGGCGCTGATGGTGTTCTCCATCCTGTTGTAGTAAGCCCCCAGATCTGCCCTCTGGCGATTCAGCTTGTCCAAAGCCAAATCGATGTATCCAATCATGGAATTGGCCAGCCCAACGGTTGAGATGGAGCGTTTTCTCGCCCCGTCCACCAGGTTGAGGGCCCTGGCGCTCATCGTGCCGATATAAGCCCTCATCCTCTGGCCCTGGTTGGGTCCCACGTGGAAGAACATGCTGCCGGTTTTGCTGTTGCGTCCGTACATGCCGGTAAGCATCTTCATCCTGTTGAATTCGGCGGAGGTGGTTATACGGTCCACTTCCTCGATCAACTGCGAAACCTCAACCTGGATCTGCGTCCTGTCCGCGTTTGAATAAATCCCGTTGGCCGACTGCACCGCGAGCATCCGGACCCGCTGCAAAATGTCGTTGATCTGCTGGAGTGACCCTTCGGCGACCTGAATAAAAGAAAGCCCGTTCTGGGAATTCTTTTCAGCCTGGAGCAGGCCGTTGATCTGGGTACGCATCTTTTCAGACACGGCCAGACCCGAAGCGTCGTCACCAGCCCGGTTGATACGCTCGCCCGATGCAAGCTTTTCAATGGACTTATCCATTTTTTCGGAAACTGCCTGGAGCTGCCTGTTCGCGAAAATGGCGCTCATGTTGTGATTGATTCTCATACGACTCCCTCCCTTGTTTTGTTTCGGGACGGCCGCCTCTGGTTTTTTTCGGGACCGTCGCGGATTTGTCGGTCTCCGCATCATGCGGCGACCGGATCCACCCGAACGGATCAGGGGTTATCTCCCCGGCAATGAAGCCCGGACTGCCCATGTCCAGACGACACCGGCAGACGGAACGCTCCGTCAGCCAGTGATGCCCTCCCCCGCATCACCGGCTGACGGAGCAGCCGGGTAGAGGACAGTCTGGGAACAGCAGGAGATCGTATGAGAATCCTGGTGAGTTTTCAAAGAACCGGAAAAACGTGATTTTACGATTGGTTTATCCAAGTAACCGTAAAATCGACTGGGGCTGCAGGTTTGCCTGCGCAAGCATCGCAGTGCCTGTATGGACAAGGATGGTGCTCCGGGTGAAGTTCACCATCTCTTCGGCCATATCGGCGTCCCTGATGCGTGATTCCGCCGCCTGTGTGTTCTCGTAGGCGGACATAAGGCCCTTCGCGGTCATCTCAAGCCTGTTGTAGTACGCGCCGAGATCGGCGCGCTGCTTGGAAAGCCGCTGCAGCGCATTGTCCATGAGACCTATCGAATTGTTTGCGCCGCCGGGCGATGAGAGCGATACGATTACCTTGCCCGTGCCGTCCCTCAACCTGAAGGACTGGGCCGTCATCGTACCGATGTAGATGCGCTCGCGCTGATTCGCGTTCGCACCCATATGGAACCACATAGACGCCTTCGGGTTCACCTTCGAAAATTCTCCGGTGAGCACCTTGAAACGGTTGAATTCCGCCTGCGACGCGATCCTGTCGACCTCGTCCACGAGCGCGGAAACTTCCACCTGAATAAGCTGGCGGTCTTCGTTCGAATAAATGCCGTTCGCCGCCTGTACGGACAGCACCCTGATCCTCTGGACGATCTGTGCGGACTGATTGAGATACCCCTCGGCGGTCTGTACGAACGACATCCCGTCCTCGGTGTTCCGCTCGGCCTGCCTGAGTCCCTGGATCTGGGTCCGCATCTTTTCCGATACCGCGAGCCCTGAAGCATCGTCGCCGGCCTTGTTGATACGAAGGCCGGAGGAGAGCTTCTGCATACTCTTGTCCACATCCCAATGCGTAAACTTCAGCGTCCTGTTCGCATTGATCGCACCCATGTTGTTGTTGATGATCATTTTACACTCCTTTGTATTTGGTTTTCCGGCTTCCCTGCCGGGCCCCGTCCCGGGCAGCGGGACGCGGCGTTTTCCAGGAATAACCGACCGGCTTTACGATAACAGCCGGGATATTCCCGTTCCAGGCTTGTAAATGGGCGAATATAAGACTGGAACTCAATACAAAGGAGCTTGACGATCAGCGCACCACCATCATGGTTTGTAAGCCCCAGCGTTTTCAAAGAACGAACGGGAGAGTCGAGACTACTCCCTGCTCGTACCTTCGGCCCCTTCGGCATAGGAGTTTAGCTTCACAGGGGTTTCCCATAGCTGATTATGATCGATTATCGCTAAATATGGACTTATTTCACGTATTTTGGTCTATATATGTTTTTTTACGATAAAATACGATTGGCGAGCGCTTTACCCGACACGACTGCTGCCGAATCAACTCATCCCCCCGGCCCCCTTCTCTTCGGGAAGAGAAGGGGGAGTTCTGGTAATGGGCTGATGGCAGGATACCCCCTCTCTTTCGTTCAAAGAGAGGGGGTAAGGGGGTGAGTTCAAAAAACCTTTGCGTCACAGAGCAGATAGAGGGCCGGCCTAAATAGTGGTTGAAATACCTCCGAATCTATCTATAAACTTTGTATCTTTATCAAAATCACCTTTCCAACAAACGGCATACCATGATCGATACACTCGACTCTTCCCTGCTGGGGCTCATTTTTATCTTCTTCGCGCGGATCGCCGACGTATCCATCGGCACCATGCGGATCATCCTCATATCGCGCGGGTACCGTTATCTCGCGCCGCTGCTGGGGTTCTTCGAGGTGATCATCTGGCTCGCGGCCATCGGTGAGGTGATGAAAGGCATCGGCAGCACCGCGAGCTTCGTCGTGTACGGGGCCGGTTTCGCCACCGGCAACTACGTGGGGATGATGATCGAATCGAAAATCGCCATCGGCATCCAGGCGGTGAGGATCATCACCACCGAGAAGATCGTGATGCTGCCGCTGGTGCTCAGGCAGGAGGGCTACGGCGCGACCACCATCAAGGGATGGGGGGCCAGGGGCGAGGTGAACATCATCTTTACCATCGTTCCGCGCAAGAAGGTGGAGCAGGTGATGGAGATCGTGCGGATGTTCGAGCCCGGCGCGTTCATCACCGTGGAGGACGTCAAGTCCACCTCGCACGGCTATTTCGCGCGGAAACGCAATTTTTCGAAAAGCCTCGCCGGCCTCATGACCAAGAAAAAATGATGGATCCGGGACTGACGCGCCCTGCCTCTTCCGCCGGATTTCGTACCGGCGCGGTAAAACAATTCAAATACTCAGTTGACATACATACCGGCATGGCTTTAACGTGGACGCGTCGTTTTAACGACGCGTTACCATACATAGAACCGCTGCCGGAGTTTCGTCCCGGCGCCGCTTTGCGTTCGGAATCGGCGGCGCGGATATACGGCATCCCCGATGTCCCTCCGGCGGCACGGCAACATTTAAGAGAAAGGAGTCATTGCATGAAAAGAGTCCTCGTAATTTTTCTCGCTCTCATGGCGGTGATGTACCTGGCGCCGATGGCCGTATCCATCGGACTGGCGGCGAATCATGGCATTGCAAGCGCCGACGCCCACGCCGCGGGAGCGCCGGAGGAAGCCGCCGCGCATGGAAGCAATCTGGGGAGTGAACTTCCGCTCTGGACGGCCCTGCCCTTCGCCGGCATCCTGCTTTCCATAGCCCTCTTTCCGCTCGTCGCACCGCATTTCTGGCACCATCACTTCCCCAAGGTATCGGCCGCGTGGGCGCTGGCCTTCGCCGTGCCATTCCTCTTCGTATACAGGGGCGATGCGATGTACGAAATCCTGCATATCTATATCGTCGACTATATCCCCTTCATCATCCTCCTGTGGTCGCTCTTCGTGATATCGGGCGGCATCTATGTAAAGGGAACCCTCAAGGGGAGCCCGGCCGTCAACGCGCTCATCATCCTGATCGGCACCGCGCTGGCGTCCTGGATCGGCACCACCGGCGCGTCGATGCTCCTCATCCGTCCGCTCATACGCTCGAACGCCTGGAGAAAACACAAGGTACATACCATCGTGTTTTTCATCTTTCTGGTCAGCAATATCGGCGGCACGCTCACGCCGCTCGGCGACCCGCCGCTTTTCCTGGGCTTCCTGCACGGGGTGCCCTTCTTCTGGACCTTCAAGATACTCCCCGAGATGCTCGTGGCGGTGGGCATACTGATGGCGGTCTACTTCGCGATGGATTCCTTCTTCTATAAAAAGGAGGACAAATCGGGAATGACCACGGAAAACGGGACCATCAGCATCGAGGGCGGGATCAACTTCCTGCTCCTCGCCGGTGTCATCGGCGGCGTCCTGTTCAGCGGCATCTACCAGACGAAGCTCGGCCACGTGAACATCCTCGGTGTACACCAGAACACGGCCAACCTCATCAAGGACGCGATCCTCGTAGTCATGGCATTCCTCTCACTCTGGATGACGAAAAAAGCGGTCCGCGCCGCCAACGAGTTCAGCTGGTTTCCGATCAAGGAGGTCGCGTATCTCTTCGCGGGGATCTTCATGACGATCATCCCGGCCCTCGCGATTTTAAAGGCGGGCGAACAGGGCGCGCTCGCATGGCTGGTAAAGGCCGTTGAAACGCCCGCCCATTATTTCTGGGCGACCGGCGCACTGTCGAGCTTCCTCGACAACGCGCCGACGTATCTGACCTTCTTCAACAGCCAGCTCGGCAAGTTCTACGCGGGCATGCCCGAGGCGGTCGCCGTGCCGAAGCTCATCGTCGACCAGATTCCCTACCTGGCCGCCGTCTCCGCCGGCGCGGTCTTCATGGGGGCCAACACCTATATCGGCAACGCCCCGAACTTCATGGTAAAGTCGATCGCGGAAGAATCGGGAATTCCGATGCCGAGCTTCTTCGGGTACATGTTCAAGTATTCGATTCCGATTCTGATTCCGATCTTTATCATACTCACGCTGCTGTTTTTCTGACGGAGTTAATGATTCCCCGGACCGCCACTAATGGGCGGCGGTCCGGGGAATTCGCAATTATCAATGAGGCAAGGAGAACACTCATGACGAAACAATACAGCGAAGTGGTCTTTGAGGGCCCTTACAGCAATATTCGCGGATTCATCGATGGATTCATCGCCGGAAGCGGAAAGGAATTCGCATACTTCTTCAGCGACAACGCCGGCGTAAAGGCCGAAACGATGTCCGAGGTCCTGAAGGAGTGGATCAGCCTGAGCAACAAAATCCACCATGTCGTTATGGAATCTGACCTCCTCGATAAAATAAAAAAATCGCTCGAAAAGTCTGTCGACAGCGACAGCCTTAATAAAGCCTCCATTAAGTCTGCGAAGGCGATAAAATCGGCGTCGTTCAGGTTCAAGTTCAACACCTATGGCAGGAAATACGGCGATGATATAAAGAAGCTTCTTGAAAAATTGCCGGGAGGGCTTTCCCTGAAAGAGTACGCACCCGTGGAAAAGGTCGACAAGGACGCCAGGGGCGTCGAGCTCTATTCCCCCGCGCACGAATACAGTTTCGAGGGAACGGGCGTCATCGCCGGACCGGTCGACGAGGCGATCGCCTTTCGGAAAGTACTGGACGACCACCCACTTGTCGATGTTGCGGTAATCAACCTGGAGTTCTGACCGCGTCACGCCGCCCGCGTCCAGGCGCGGGCGGCGGTCTGGCCGCGACTTTTCAGTCTCTCTTTCGCGATATTTTCCTTAGCTCGTCGGCGAGCAGCGCAGCGGGACGCGAGAGCGTCCTGCCGTTCTGGTACGCCAGGAAAAAATCGCGTCGTATGGTAAAGCCTTTAATCGCGACTATTTTCAGCTTATCGGAAAGCATCGCCGCGGGGACGGCGAGGCGGGAGATAAAGCCCACGCCGAGGCCGGCGGCAACGGCCTCGCGCACGCCTTCCGAGGTGGTGCATTCCAGCGCAACCGGAAGATCGGCCACAGAGACGCCGCGTTCGAGGAGCGCCCTCTCGCAGGCGTCCCTGCTGCCGCTGCCCTTTTCCCGCGAGACCATCGGGAACTTCTTTATATCGGCAACCGCCATTATATCGGGATGGCCCGTTACCGGCGCGATCAGGACCATTTCATCCTGGTGAATGCGCTCGTATTTGAGGACGGGATGGCGCACGCTCTTGCCCGTTACCCCTATTTCGGCCATACCCTCCTTGAGCATCTCGACAACCTCGCGGCTGTCCGACACCTCCAGACGGTAATGGACATCGGGATTACCGCGCACCACCGAAGCTATCGCCGCGGGAAGAATGTAGGCGGAGGGGATGGTGCTGGAAGCGATTACCGTCACCCCCGCCGCGACCGCGCCCGAGATCTCCTTTCGAAGCGACCCGACTTCGTCGAAATGCCGCTCGCAGAAAGTCTTGAAAATCTCGCCCTGAGGTGTGAGCGCGAACTCCCTGCTGCTTCGCCGTATGAGCTCGACACCGAGCGTCTCCTCGAGCGCGGAAACGTGATTGCTTATGGTCGCCTGTCCCACCCTGAGCGCGCGCGAGGCGCGGGTGAAACTGCGGTGCTCGACGACGACGAGGAATGAACGGAGCTGTTTGAGGTCGAAATTGAGTTCTTTCATAACAGTGTATTTCTATCCGGATATCACCGGTGATGGCAAATCAATTTTTTACGGCATCGCGTTCCGCGAAAAGGTCTCCCGATGCGCCGTATGGCGGTTTGACGGCCCGGAGTGTCCGCACGCAGCACGGACGGTTTACGGGGGCAAGCGTCCCATCATTCGGCAAATAATTGTAAAACGGCTTGCCCCATTTCTCCGAACATGATACTACGGCATCAGACGGCCTCCGGCCGAATCGACCGAATCAACAGGAAGAGCACCAATGAGCATAAAGACGAAAGTTGCAGTCGCGGGGATCATTACGACCACCGTCCTGCTCTTCGCGTACGTATCGTTTCGTTCGGGAACCATTGAAGGCGAGTACCTCAAAACCCTGGTGATTCAGACCGACCGCATTACGGTCGCCTTCGCCGGCTTCGAAAAGGATAAAGCCCTCGCCGCACGCAACCTCGGCCAATTTCTGGCCGAGACCAACCGTGAACACGCGAACATGGCCTTTATCGCGGTGGCCGATGACGCGAACAGGGTGATAGCCGGCGGGAAAAACGACCGCTACATAAGCGACCGCAAGCTCTTCGATGAAATAACCGGAGCCTTCACCCGTGGTGATTTAACACCCCGTAAAGGCGCCGGCTTCACGGTGCGCTACTTCGAACAGACGAAGTTCTATATATTCATAAAAGAAACGCCTTCGGGCAGGCTTCTCATCGCCTTTCCGTACAAGCTGCGCGGCAAACTCATGGTAAAGCTCCTCCTCGAGATCGCGCTCATCGTCATCCTCGCGGTAGTACTCACCACGGCGCTGTACCTTTACCTTGTGCGGCTCGAAGGGCCATCTTTTCGCCCGCGGGCCGAGGCCGAAGGGCACGCCGCGGGTACACCTCCCGATATCTCCCCCGAAGCGGGGCAGGACCCCGGACCGGGCGGCCCCGTGGCGGAGGTCCTGGCCGCCATTTCATCGCGCTATGCCGATGCGGTCGTGTCGCTATACATTATAAACGAATCGATGTCTTCCCTGGAAAAACACCTTGAATTCGCCCGCGGTTCGCATTCGCCCATCGGCGAGACCGGGGACTCAATCGACGCCACCGACGAAATCGGGGAGGAACTGAAACGGGATTCGACGCTGGTGCTCAACCGCAGCAGAAAGCTCATCATTCCCCTCATGCACCGCGGCACCCTCATCGGCGCCGTAAGCGTTTCGCGCGACGAGGGCTTCTCCGGACCAGAAACCGCCGACCTGAAAAAGCGCTCGATCGATCTGTCCCGCGCCATCGGGTCGGGTCTTGCGGGTTAGAAGAGCCCGGGCGCTACCTGTATCGCGCGTATTCTATCCCGAGATTGTGTATGGTATAGGTGAGGATGCGCTTGGTGGTGCCGAGCATTTCGGCGGCACTCGTTATGTTTCCCCGCGACATCTTGAGGTGGTCGATGATGATCTCCCTGCGAAAACCGTTTACCATCTCCTCGAGCGTGACCGGTGCGGCGGCGGGGCGCGCCATCTGGAGCGACGGAGGAAGGTGGTAGCTTCGGATAACGTCCTCTCCGCTCATGATCACCGCGCGCTCCATGCAGTTCTCGAGCTCCCGCACGTTCCCGGGCCAGTGATAGGCTGCAAGCATGTCGATGGCCTCGCTGCTGATCCTTCCGATCGTCTTCCCGTGCTCGCGCGAATAGCGCTCCAGGAAATGATCGGCCAGCAGGATGACGTCCGCCTTGCGCTCGCGAAGCGGCGGAACGTACAGCGGAAACACGTTCAGCCGGTAATAGAGGTCCTCGCGGAACTCGCCCCTGACGATCTTCTCCTCAAGGTCGCGGTGTGTGGCCGCGACGATACGCACGTCCAGTGGCAGCGTCTTTTCACCTCCGAGGCGCTCGATGCTTTTTTCCTGGATGACGCGTAAAAGCTTCACCTGCAGGTGGGGCGCCAGATCGCCGATCTCGTCGAGGAAGATGGTGCCGCCGTGTGCAAGCTCGAAACGCCCCTTTTTGAGCGCGGCGGCGCCGGTAAAGGCCCCCTTCTCGTGACCGAAGAGCTCGCTTTCAATCAGGCCTTCGGGGAGGGCCGCGATGTTGACGCGCACGTACGGGCCGTCTTTCCTGGGGCTGTTCTCGTGTATGGCGTTGGCGACGAGTTCCTTGCCGGTGCCGCTTTCTCCGCAAACCAGCACCGTGGAGGCCGTCGGCGCCACCATGAGTATCTTGTCGCAGAGATCGTGCATCGCCGCCGAATTCCCGATGATGTCCGTCGGGCGCCGACGCTCCGACAGCCTGAGCTCGAGGAGCTTTTTTTCCTGTTCCATCTGTGACTCGCGCCGGCGCAGCTCGCCCCGGTTGCGGACGGCATGCGCGATCATGATGGCCGCCGTGGTAAGCACCCCCAGGTCGCGCGCGAAGGACGGGTCGTCCCCGGCCTGCCTGTCAACCGAGATCGTCCCGACGGTATCGCCGTCGATCTTGATCGGCACGCAGATAAAGGCGGTGGAATCCGAATCGCCTGTTGAGCGCGCGAGCGTCCTGTTAAGGAAGAGCGGCTCCTTTCCTATTGACGGAACCACGATCGGCTCGCCCGTGGAGACCACCCTGCCGGTAATCCCCTCCCCCGGCCTGTACACACCCCTGCGAATCTCCTCGTCGGAATAGCCGACCGAGGCGTCGATGAAGATGTCGTCGGTCTGGCGATCATGGATGTTTATCATACCCCGCTTGATGAGCAAATGCGAACGGAGAAGGTCCAGGATGGCGGAGAGGAGGTCCTCTATCCGGGTAAACGAAGTGAATATCCTTCCCATCTGGTACAGGAAGCGCGTTTCATCGACCAGCACGGCCGGTCCGGCCGCGGTGTTGATGCTTTGACGGTCCATGTGAAAAGCCTCCGCCCGGCGGTCATTCGTCCTGCGATGACCCGGCATTTACTCAGTATACACCACAGGGGGTGCCCGGATCGTACTCTTTTTACTGAAACCGGCCCCCGGGGCCGCAATTTTACATGGACGTAAAATATTCGGTGATGTTTCTCATCGCATCGCCAGGGCGCAGGAACGGCGGAAACATGGATTGACAGATCATCGAATATTGAAGAGCGTGCGGAGATTGGCCGTCCCTGCCCGTCACTGCGGATATCACGCTTCGCCTCTTCGGAGCGGGAAGGCTCCGGAGGGGTGAAAATAATTGCCTGTGAAAGCGGCTATTATGGTATAGTATCGAATCAAAATTATCGAAAATGAAGACAGTGGGTTCTCCATCACCCGCAAAATACGCCATGAACAGCACACTGCCCCTTCTCCAGAAAAGAATCCACCTCGAAACGGTCGACGGCACCGGCGCGAAGGATATTCCGGCGGACGCCGGCTTCGGCGGCGTGGCGGTTGCGCTGATTCTATCGTCCAAGCCCGTGAAGGCCGACCTTTATAACGCCCTGGTGCGCAGGCTCGAATCCAGCGGGCTCACCGTTCTCTCACACCACATAGAGGACACGGGCGCGAACGCGATCGGCCCGGTGCGCGCCGCGGTCCGCGATATCGACGCCGGCCTTTCCATGGGAGACTGTCTCGTGGTTTCATTCGGCGAAAGCCACGCGCTCACGGTGCTGCTGTGCCATCTTCTGTACACCGGCCTGCCGCTCGAGGACGCACTCTATACCGTACGGGAAATCCGAAACGATCCGTTGCTCCTCGACGAAGACCCCTCTTTCCTTCTCATGTTTCAGGAAATGCTGGCGCGCACGGCGGACTTCCCCCGGAACTACGGACGGTTCCGCGCCGACTATTCGATCGAACTGAAGCCCCTGGCCCATGGCCAGCCTGCGGGCGAGGGAGCGGCGGCCCCGGCCATCCTGGACGCCATCGCACTACCCGACCGGCAGGCGGACACCGTGACGAAGCCGCCGGGCGAAGGAAAGGATATCCCGACGGGACAGTTGGTCTCCGAGCTGCCGGACCGTTACGAATTTGAGCTCGAGCGATTCATCGATGAAGACCGCGCGGCATACCCGGAAATCGCGGCCGAATCCTCGCTGTACAATGAAGCGTTTATCCTCGACGGAACCGTCCCCCCGGAACCGGAGACACCCTCCCCGGACGGGCCGCTACCGTCCGAAGACGCCCCCGAAGCCGAACCCCCCGCCGGTGCGCCCGGGGCGATTCCGGAAGTCGCCGATGGAACCCGGCCCGGCGAGGAAGCTCCCTCTCGTGCCGGGCGGCGGGCCCGCGTCAGGGCGGACAGAAAGGCCGTGGCGCAGACGGGCGCGTTCTACGCGTCGCTGCGCTTTAAACTGATATCGATCATCTCGCTGGTCATCACGCTTTCCCTGTCCGGGATGATCTTCCTCGCCACCTACTTCTTCAAGGAAGACAACAAGCTGCGCGTCGAGGAGAACAACCACAAGATATCCGAGGTCGTGGCGCTCAAGGCCCAGGGAGATATTGAAACGCTCATAAAGCAGGCCGTGCTCGTCGCCGGGAAAATCGCGCTCGCTCCGGCCGCGGCGGTCCTGGAGGGCGAGCCCGACATCATCCATGCCTCGATCGCCCGGCGGGGACAGGGCGGTCCCGCAATCGCAATAATCAGAACCGCGCGCAACACGGCTCTCATGGGCAGGCTGCAGCTTTCCGCGGAGTCGCTCGAAGCGGCGCTGAAGGGGGCCGAGGGAAACATGGTCCGATCCTTCAACGGGGAGACCGTCATTCAAAATGTGTCGCCGCTGGTCAACCTTCCCGTCCTGGCGCTCGGCGTCCCGCTCGAGCGGGACGCGGCCGGCAGGGTGGGCTCGGTGCTCGTCTGCCTGGTAAGCTCGGAAAACCTCATGAAGGCATTCCAGTCGCGCGGCGGCATCACCACCGTTTTCATGATAAACGAGGCCGGCGACGTCATCGCCCATCCGGATACGAACATCGTCGTCTCCGGCGGCAACTTCATCGAGCTTCCGATCGTGAAGATGATGATGACGAGCAAGATCGACAACGGACAGACGCGCTATCGCGACGAGAACAGGGTGTTCCATATCGGTTCTTTCAGAAAGGTCTCCACTGGCGGCCTCGGCGTCATCGCCACCGTCGAGGAACAGAAAGCCTTCGAGGAAGTCTACAACATCCAGCGGCGCAACATTTACATCATGGTGATCGTCCTTACCGTCGTCGTGTTGATAATCTTCTATTTCGGCAATACCATCACCACCCCGATCATCGACCTGGTGTGGGCGACGAAAAGAATCAAGGAGGGCGACTACCGCGTCGACATCCTGCCCACCACGCGCGACGAGATCGGCGAGCTCACCGCATCGTTCATCGAGATGGGCCATGGTCTGGAGGAGCGCGAGAAGATCAAGTCCGCTTTCGGAAAATTCGTGAATAAGGAGATCGCCGAAGCCGCGATGCGCGGCTCGCTCGCCCTTGGCGGCGAGCGCAAGACCGTCGCGATACTGTTTTCCGACATTCGCTCGTTCACCGCCATCTCCGAGCAGCTCCAGCCCGAGGAGGTGGTGGAGTTCCTGAACCAGTACATGACGCGCATGGTCGAGTGCGTCAACCTCACGGGCGGCGTCGTCGACAAATTTATCGGCGACGCGATCATGGCGGTGTGGGGGACTCCCGTATCAAGGGGTAATGATACCGAGGACGCGATCAACGGCGCGCTTTTGATGCGGAAATCGCTCATCGAATTCAACGCCGACCGGGGCACTCCGGGAAAACCGCTCATCCACATCGGTTGCGGCATCAACACCGGTATCGTGCTGGCAGGTCAGATCGGTTCCGAGGACCGCATGGAGTATACCATCATCGGCGAACCTCGCATCGCGCGTCGAGTCGCTCACGAAGCCCTTCGGCACCGACATCCTGATAAGCGAGGACTCGTACGGGCTGGTTAAAGACATCTTCTCCGTAATCCCGATGAGGGCCATAAAGGTAAAGGGCAAGGAAAAACCCCAGCAGATATATGCCGTGATGGGAAGGCTCGACGAAGCGGGCCGGCCCGCTTCGATCGAAGAGCTCCGCGCGCATATCGGGATGGCCACGCCGCCCGAAACCACCGGACAGGCCCTCGATGAGCTGCTGATGGGGAGCGACGTTAAATATGAGATCGTTGAACACTAACGCGCTCGTTCCGGCCGCCGGCGGCGTCATCATCGCCGTCTTTTCCCTCCTCCTGTACCTCGACATGAGGGGTGGAAGGGGCGCCTCGCTCAACGAGGAAATCGGCACAATAACCTTCAAGCGGCAGACAGCACAGCGCAAGTACGCGTCACAGGTCGTCTGGGACGACCTCGCCCAGAGCGTCCCGGTCTACAACTACGACACCATTCGAACCGCCGACGTTTCCGAGGCCGTCATAAAGCTCAAGGACGGAACTGAGATCGCGTTAAACGAAAACAGCATGATTCTGCTCGCCATGACGAAGGACGACGTAAGCGTTGAATTCACGCGGGGCTCGATCGCGGCCAGCCGCGACGACGCGGACAAAAAGCTCAACATCACGGCGGGAGGCGCCGTTGTCGCGCTCGGTAAAGGCGCTCTGAACGTTTCGCGCGGCAGGGGCGAGGGGCTGGACCTCACGCTGAACAGGGGAAGCGCGCGGGTCAGATCGGGCGCGAACGAGAAAGACGTGGCGACCGACCAGCGGATCGTGGTGGCGGACGACGTGCGGGTATTCGACCTTAAAATACGGCTGTCCTCGCCGGGACCGAACGAATACTTTTTCACTCCCGCCGAAAAGGCGGCGATCGCGTTCTCATGGGAGCCCGCCCTTCGCGAAGGCCAGGCCTGGCTCGAAACCGCCGCCGACCCGTCGTTCGCGTCCCTGACCGTCGCCCGGCCCGTTGCCGGAAAGACCGCGACGCTGGCCCTTCCCGGGGGCATAGCCTACTGGCGCGTCCGCACCGCCGACCGTGCGACCGGCAAGATCGAGGTGAGTGAAGGCCGACGGCTTGTGGTCCTGAAAAGCGAACCACTCGTTCCGATCACTCCGTCCGACGGGGCGGTGGTGCGCTACACGCTGAACGTACCCATC
This sequence comes from Spirochaetota bacterium, assembly GCA_025457965.1. Classification (GTDB taxonomy): domain Bacteria; phylum Spirochaetota; class UBA4802; order UBA4802; family UBA5368; genus MVZN01. The sequence goes on from JALOTJ010000063.1 coordinate 18,160, forward strand.
ATCCTGTTCCGATGGTCCGAGAACGCCGCAGGCGGCATGTCGACCCTATCGGTATTTCGCGACGCGAAAATGGAAGACAGGGTCAAATCGGCACGCATTGCCGGAACGTCGATCGCGGTCGACGACCTCGCCATGGGCACCTATTTCTGGCGCGTCGAAAGGACCATATCCGCCGGCGGCAAACAGATTACCGATACCGGCGCCTTGCGCCGTCTCGTGGTCGAACGAAGCGATACGCCGGTTGCTCCGGAGCTCGTCTACCCCGCCGAAGGGGCGGCCGTCAACCGCCTCGCGCTGGAGCGCGAGGCCGCGTCGTTCACCTGGAAGAAGAACACCGATCACCCGCTTACGCGCGTCGAGATCGCCCGCGACCGGGCGTTTACGGAAATAGTCCATGCCGGCGACGCGCGCGGCAATGTCCTGCGCCCCGCCAAGGCGCTCGAGCCGGGCGCGTACTTCTGGCGGGCTGTCGGCATCCTCGACGAAAAGACCTCCACTCCTCCTTCATCACCCCGGGAGTTTCGCGTCGTGGAAACCGGTGACATAGCGCTCGTCAGCCCGGCGGAAGGTGCCATCGTCGCACCGGTCGCCCCGGCGGACAATGCATCGGTCGATTTTGCATGGAGGCGAAGCGGGATAAGCGGTCGTTACCGTTTACAGGTGGCCCGCGACGCGACATTCGCATCGACCTATCGCGAGCGCGCCGTCGACGGCACCGGCACCACCCTGGACAACCTCGAGCCGGGGGACTACGCATGGCGCGTGCTGCTTCTCGGCGATGACGGCAACGAGCTGATGAGAAGCGCGCCGCGCGCACTCGGCGTCCGCCGTCCCCTGCCCCTGCCCGAGGTGCTCTCGCCGGCGGACGGGAATATCGTGGACATGCGCGACAGCAATGCGCTCAATTTCCGCTGGAGGCCGGTAAAGGACGCCACGCTGTACCGGATAGGGCTCTACCACATGAAAAAAGGAATCTATCACAATATCCTCACCAAGGAGACCGGGGACACCGCGATCGCCATGACCGAGCTTGAAAGGCTCGACGTGGGCGACTTCTACTGGACGCTGCAGGCGCTGGAAGTCCGCGCCGGCCGCAGCGTGGAGCGACGCAGCCCCGAGGTACGCTCGCGCTTCAGCATAACGCTCGGCGGCCCGGCGCAAAAGCCCGAAATACAATCTCCACGGAAGATCTATGTCGAATAACCCGACCCGATCATGGCCGGCCACACTTTTCCTCTGCGCGTGCCTGATCGCCTCGTTCGGCGCGCAGGCCCGGGCCGCCGGGGGCGCCGCGTCCGCCGGGAAATCCTCGATCGGCTGGGAGGCCGTGGACGGAGCCGTCCGCTATGACATCCTGATACGCAACGAAAGAGGCGCGGTCATATACAAAGAGACCGTGGAAGCGAGCAAGGTTTTCTTTTCACTGGAACCGGGCAAATACGCGATCAATATCATCGCCATTAACAAGTTCAACAAACCGCATTCCGAATCCGGATGGGTGGACTTCGAGGTCGCGAAAAGGCCCCCGTATCGCCAGGTGGAGGAAGGCACGCTGATCCGCGTGGCGGCCGGGTGGCGCTCCGCCCTTCCGCTTTCACCCTGGAACGACTTTGTCAACACCGCCCCGCTCGGCGCCTCGCTTCGCATCGGCATCACCGGCACCAGGGGGCAGTGGCGTTATGGCGGTTTCGAGACCGAACTTCTTACGGTGCGATACGGCGGTTCCGGCCGCGCCTCCTCGCTGTGGCCTTTGATGGCGGGCCTCGGCGCCTACGCCCGCGTGCCGCTCGGCGCCCCAAGGGCGCTCATCCTCCGGGCCGGGGGTGGCATGGCCCTCACCCGTCTGCTGTACGACGACCCGGCCGGCGGCGAGGAAACGGCGGCCTGGTCGGGCAAACCCTATTACGGCGCGGGCCTTGCCCTGGAATACGCCCTGCCCTTCGGCTTTTTCCTCGAAGGCGGCGTCGAATATCGGCGAATTCTGCTCGCCGATAAGCCGCTGGGAAGCATCGAGGGCTTTCTCTCCAGCGGGGTGCTTTTTAACTGGGAGGCGGTTGAAACGCGCAGGGGCGCCATCACCCAGACCTCGTCGGCGGTGCTTCCCGTGGCCGTCCGCCTGTCGGCCGGCGTTCCTTATATGATGCTCCTGTCTGATCCCGGCTACATAAAGCGTAAAACGTACAAAGGCATCGACACAAGCCTTGCCCTGCAGGGCATGAGTGAAAAACTGCGCAATGGCGGGGTCTCGTTCGACTTCACCTACGCGGAAATCGGGGGTAAAGGCAAGGCGGAGGTGATGAGTACCTACCTGAGCGGCGCGAGTCTGCTGTTGACCACCGACTTTTCCTTTCCGGTCAACCTGCTTTTCAGGGCCGGCGGGGGTATTGCGGCGTCGAAGCTCGAATACGAGGACCCCTTCACGCTCAAACCGAAGACCGTGTGGACCGAGGATACCTATTTCACCGCCGGCGGCGGGTTCGAGCTGCGCGTATACGCGGGAATATTTGTCGAAGCGCTGGCCGGGTATTATTATATTGATCAGGGTGGCGGCGTAAGCGCCCTGAAGCTGGCCCTGCGGGCCGGGATTCGATTATAGAGCGCGATATTCATTTTGCCTTTGCGTGTATTCATAATAATTAATTGCGTTGAACCGACGATTACCGGGTATTAACAGAAGCGATGAAACCGATACGATTGTTCTCCAATCGCCTGCTTAAATTACTGCCGCTCCTGGTGGCGGCGCTCATCGTTTCGTGCGAGGTGCAGGATTTCGGCGAGATTATTGAGGATGCCGGCGGGGATATCCGCTGGTATTCCGTGGTCCAGCACGCGGGCGTTTCACTGCCGCTCGAGATACCCGCGGACGGTACGTTTACCGAACCGCGGAACGCGAACATGGTCACCATCGTCGCCGTGCTCCCCGAGCCCGTCGATCCGGCGTCGATCGGCATGACGAATATCGACTTCATCGGCCGCGACAACGCCGCCGCGGTCCGCGATCCGGCCTTCTCCGTGAGCATGGACGCGACTCATACCCAGGTGCGCGTTACCGTGTTCGGCCTTAGCGATATCGCGCGCTACCGGATACGGCTGAAAAATAACAGCGGCGTCGAGCTCGGCCAGCGCGTTTTCGCGCGGTTGATGGGCGATGTTAATGGGGATGAAACGGTGACCAATTTATCGGACACCGATCCGATCCAAACCCGCGCGGCCGATTCCGTGGATCTAAATCCAGCCGACCAATTGGATATACGTTCAGATGTTGACGGGGACTATCTCCATTTAAACTCCGATATCACCCTGGTAACCTCATCGTTCGGACACACCATAACGGCGACCGTTCCGGACTTTCCATGAGAACGGGATGAGGATGGTAGTATGAATAAAAATCGGATATTCACATACGGCATTCGCGCGCTCCTCCTGGTATTAATGGTGTTAACGGCATGCGGCGGCGAGAGCTACTGGCGTGACCTCAAAGACGGATCATCCTCAAACTCGCTTCCGCCCTCCTTCCCCGTCGGGATGTACGTGAGCACGACCGGGAACGATGTTACCGGAGACGGAAGCCCGGACAATCCCTTCCAGACCATTCAGCACGGGATTACGCGGGCCAATACCGACGGCCTTCACGCGGTCTTCGTCGAGGCCGGAACGTACAACATCTCAGCGGAGATAGTACTCCTCGAAGGAATATCGCTATACGGCGGCTTCCGCCCGGGCTATTGGAACGACCGTGACGAAACCGCGCGCTGGGTCGGCAGCATATACCGCACGGCGATCGTCTCTTCGGCCGCGCGCGCGCTTCGCGGAACGGGCGTTATAACCTCGGCGACGATCGTCGAGGGGTTCGTTATCTACGGTCCGACCGCGTTCTACAACGAGAACAATTCCAATCCCAGAATCACCAACAATACGATCATAGGGACCGGCGTCGCCGAACATACAGTTCAACCTGATCATAGGGACGGATACGAGCGCCGCCAACGCGTACGGCATCTTTACTATCGGCGGCGGCAGCCCTACCATAACAATCAATTATATCTATGGTTCGTATCTCGTTACGGCGAGCGCTGTCACGACGGGTATTTATAACGACGGAGGCCTGACCACCCCGATAATCGCTGGAAACTTTATCTACGGAGGACCGAGCGCTTCCATATCGCGCGGGGTGCACAACCAAAACGGCACACAACCAGACATCAGTTACAATCGCATCGAAAGCGGTAACGCGCTGCAGAGCTGGGGCGTGTACAATGATAATTGCGGGTTCTTTCTTGTGGGTAATGACATACGGGCGGGGTACGGCACCGTATACTCCATCGCCATATACGCGATCAACTCGCCGATAAAAATCATCAACAATACCATCAGGGGAGGAGGAGGAAGCGACACGGATTATTCATACGGCATCGACCTCTGGTCCAACTCGGACGCGCAAATATTCAACAATACCATCGACGGCGGCACGGCCGATACCGGCTCGTACGGCATCAGTATATTCAACGCCGCCCCGCTGATAAGAAGCAACATCATTTTCATATCCGGCTCGGCGCCCGAGCGCATCGGGATTACCGAGGGCGACCCGTTCAATTCAAGCCCCGTCGAATTCACTAACAACAATATATATAACTGTCCCATACTCTATCAAAACCGGAATCCGATCCTCGATATAACCGAGGTAAATTATTTATGGATGGATATACCCGGCAATACGGTCGCGCCGGGAGACCTCACCGAACACAATATTTCGGTTGTCCTTACACTCAATGCCGATTTCCGGATACTCTCCCCACCCCTGTCGGTACGGGAAGGTGGAGCCGATCTTACCGGGATGGTGACCGGGGACAAGGACGAAAACCCCCGCACCGTCCCCTGGTCCATCGGCGCGTACGAGTACGACTGAATCCAATAAAATAATTGACCGCGCGCGCCCGCATGGCGCATACTGCCCCCCCTCCCGCGCCCGTTCGCGGGAAATTTTATTACACTGGAACGCCACGCGATGAACTTTCTCGACCGCCTCCATGACCAGAACCCCCTCGTGCTCGACGGGGCCATGGGCACCGAGCTCTTTCGGCATCTCCCCGATTACCGGGGCTGCGTGGAGCTCCTGAACCTTGAGCGGCCCGACGTCATCGAGCGCGTGTACCAGGCATACGCATCGTGCGGTGCGGATATAATCGAAACCAATACCTTCGGCGGCAGCCGGCTCAAGCTCGCCGAGTACGGCCTGGCCGGGCGCTGCCGCGAGATCAACCGCGCGGCGGCAACTCTCGCGCGCTCCGTCGCCGCGCCACGGGGCGTGTTCGTCGCCGGCTCCATGGGCCCCTCCGGCAGGCTCACCGAGCCTCTGGGTGAAACGCGCGTGGACGAGCTCTACGAGTCCTTCGCCGAACAGGCCCGCGGCCTCGCCGAGGGCGGCGTTGACCTGTTCATAATCGAAACCATGAGCGACCTCCTGGAGGCGAAGACGGCCCTGCGCGCCGCGCGGGACGCCGCGGACCTCCCGGTCATCGCCAGCATGACCTTCGAGGAAAACGGAAAGACCATCAGCGGCACCGGCATGCTCGCGGCCCTCGCATCGCTCGCGCAGTCCGGCGCGGACGCGGTGGGCGCGAACTGCAGCATGGGACCCGACGGGCTCGTCGAACTGTATAAAGCGCACATCGGCGTTTTGCGCGAGATCGGCGCGCCGCTGACGGTGTGGGCAAACGCCGGTCTTCCCGAATTACGGGGTGGTAACACCGTCTACACGCTCTCGCCGGAGCGTTTCGCGGAGCTTTCGGCGGTCTTCGCCGGGCTGGGCATAAAGGTCATCGGCGGCTGCTGCGGCACGACGCCCGCGCACATCTGCGCGCTCAACGACCGGCTCAAGGGCGTTTCCGGAGGCGCCTTGCGGGGGAAAAGGAACTTTTCCTACATCACCGGCCGCTTCACGGCGGTCGACACCCGCACGCACGAGGGACTCATCATCATCGGTGAGCGGCTGAATCCCACCGCGCGTAAAAAGTTCGCCGAAGAGCTGAAAACCGGGCAGTTCGCCTTTCTCCGCGAGGAATCGCGCAAACAGGCGGACGAGGGTGCGCACGTGCTCGACATCAACGTGGGCGTCCCCGGCATCGACGAGCCGGCGTCCATGCGCGAATGCCTGCGCATTCTTTCAACCAGCGTCAAGACGCCCCTCATGATCGACTCGGACAATCCGGCCGTTCTCGAAGCGGCGCTTTCGCTCTATCCCGGCTCGGGGATCGTCAATTCCATCAGCGGCAAGGGGAAGAGCCTCGATACGGTCGCGCCGCTCGTCGTACGCTACGGTTTCTTCACCGTGGCGCTCTGCATGGACGAGAGCGGCATCCACCGCGAGGCCGAAAAGCGCATCGCCATCGGCGAGCGCATCCTCGGGGAGCTCGAGCGGCGGGGCATAGGCCCGGAGCGCGTCTTCATCGACCCGCTCATGCTTACCGAGAGCGCCGAGCCCGGCGCGGCCATGGAGACGCTCGCGGTCATCGAGCATTTCGCGAAAAGAGGGATAAAGACGAGCCTGGGGCTCAGCAATATATCGTTCGGCCTGCCGGCGCGCAAGCACATCAACACCGTTTTTCTGCACCTGGCCCGGGAGAAGGGACTGACCGCGGCGATCGTCAACCCGTCGGGGGTGCGCGAGATCGCCGAATATTCGACCGAGGAACGCCATGCGCTCGATTTCCTGACCGGTGCCGACCCCGGCGCGGCGCGCTATATCGCCTTTATGAGCGGGAAAGACGCCGATGCCGGCTCCAAACCGTCTGCGCGCACCGCGTCGTCCAATCCCATAGAAACGATATACGCCATGGTGGTGGACGGTGACAATGACGCCATAGCGCCGGCCGTGAAAACGGCCCTCGCCGCCCATGCCCCCGAGGAGATCATGAGCGCCGGGCTCATAAAGGGCCTCGAGCGCGTGGGAGAGCTGTACTCCAGCGGCGAGTATTTCCTCCCGCAGATGATCGCCTCGGCGAACGCCATGAAGAGGGGTTTCGCCGTGCTGAAACCGCTCCTTTCGAAGGCCGCCTCGCGGAAACTCGGCAAAGTGGTCATCTGCACCGTGCGGGGCGACGTGCACGACATCGGCAAGAACATCGTGGCGATGATGCTCGAGAACCACGGTTTCGAGGTGAGGGACCTCGGCAAGGACGTTCCCTCCGAGGACGTGATCGCCGCGGCGAAGGAACACGGCGCGGACATCATCTGCCTCAGCTCGCTTCTCAC